>JBJFEV010000083.1:0-3686 GCA_051891155.1 Bacilli bacterium | reverse complement strand
CTTCTTCTTTAACTTCTTCAGTAGGAGTAGCTTCTTCTTTAGCTTCCTCTTTTACTTCTTCAGCAGGAGCAGCTTCTTCTTTAACTTCCTCTTTTACTTCTTCAGCAGGTGCAGCCTCTTCTTTAGCTTCCTCTTTTACTTCTTCAGCAGGTGCAGCCTCTTCTTTAACTTCCTCTTTTACTTTTTCAGCAGGTGCAGCTTCTTCTTTAACTTCCTCTTTTACTTCTTCAACTGGTGTAGCTTCTTCTTTCTTTGGTTCTTCAGCTACTGTCTTTTCTTCATTAACTGGAGCTTCTTGTTCTTTAGGTTGTTCGTTATTAACTGCTTCTTCTTTGTTTTCTGGCGCATTTTTTGTTACAGGATTTTCTTCATCTTTCTTAGATTTTTTAGATTTAGTTCCTGTAGATGCTTTTTTCTTTGTTGTTGAAGCAGGTTTTTTAGCTTTTGGTGTAGAAGATTTTTTCTTAGAAGTAGATTTCTTAGGTTTTTCTGAATTTTCACCATCTTCACTAGCTACTTCGTCATTATTTTCTTCTTCAATATCTTGTGTAGATTCTTGAACTTCATCTACTAAACCTGGTTTTTCAAATTCTTGTCCAAATTCTGACCAGTCGATTGTGGAATGAACCTCTTCAATAGTTTCCTCTTCCATTTGGATAGCAAATGCTTCTTCTTCTGCTTGCTCGTATTCTTCTAATGCATTCTTCTTTTTCATATGAGTGTACTCCTTTTTTTATATTTTTAGAATCTTAGTCATTATTTTCTTCTAATGTGATGATAATGTTCGCTGAACCCGTAAATGATTCAATCTTACTTTTATCATAATTCGTTCCATCAATCATAGTAGCTTTAATATTTGGATATTTATCTAACCATTCTTCATGGATGATCTTATCGAATGTATCTGCAGTTGTAAGATAATAAGGAATGGTAATAGCATCAGAGTAAACATAATATCTTAATACTACATTTCTTATTTTTGTTTTGATAATATCGATTTCTTCACTTGTTAATGGTGTATTGCCTATCGCTGATAATTTAATAGAGGAAACATTATACGATTTAGTGATCTCTGTTGTCGAAAGAATACTAGTGTTATCTTCTTTTAATAATATTGTTTTCTCAGTCAGTTCGTATTTTGTTAATATTCCTTCCATAAAAGTCATCTTTTCATGGACATAATATTTAGAATCAGGAACCATTTCTTCTTTTAAACTAGTACTAGGTTCACCGGTTAATTCGATTATCAAGATTTGATTGTCATCATTATATGTAACATCTAGTTTATATTCGCTATAAAGATTTACTTCACTTTTAAATATATTATTGATGGAATAATTGTCTTTTTCAATCGTTGAGTTTTCACCCATTCTATAAAATGACACTGTGAATAATTTAGATAATCCCCCTAAGGTTGGATAATCATAATTTCCATCATCATAATGGCTATAATATTGAATATCAGAATCAATTTTTTCAATGCCAACAACTGCTTTTTGTTCGCTGTCATCATTAGGATAGTTTATTGTTTTTTGTCTGAAATTATATTCTTTATCATTGACAGTACCTATTTGTAATTGTTCATATTCATTATTTTTTGGATTATAAAAGCATCCATTTTTGGTAACAATATTTTGAGTAATTTGGTCATTTTCATCTTTTTCTACGTATGAATAATCTCCATAATAAGAAAAGGAATTATTGTTCTTTTCTAAAGATTTCATTGCGCTTCGATAAGCTTGGTAAGTATTGACATCTTCGACAGTTAAAGAACTACCATTTGAATTGTCTGAATTGGTAAGGGTATTTGAAACGACAGAAGTGGAACCACCGATGCTTGTATTTATTGTGCTAGAAGAGTTTTTCTTTCCAGAAGAACATCCAACTAATGATGTCAATAAAAGCAAAGAAGATAGTATTAACTTTTTCTTATTCATTTTTCTCTCCTTCATTATTTGTTTTCATCTAAATACATTTCAATTCTTGATTGGTCTTCTATTTCTTTTCCTAAGAAGGTAATAGCTTTTCTAGGACAAATATTTACACATCTATAACACATTGTGCATTTATCAGCAAACATGATCTTTTTATTAAAGGTAATGTTTTTGGTTGGGCAATTTTCTAAGCATTCCATACATTTGCTACATTTCTTGGTATCTAGTTTAAGTTCATGTTGGGCTTCTTTTGTTAATCCTTTATTTAAAATGCTAGATAATGCTGCTTTAATTCCTAAACCATCATTTGGCATTTTGCCTCTTTTAATATCGATAATTGTTGAGTGGATTTTTGCCACGGCAGCTTTAACCATATCTTTATTTTGATATATAGAAGTAAATCTCTTTTCTACATCAGTTCTAATGTCTGGCATCTTGACATAGATTGAACCATAAATTCTTGCGCCTGCACTTTTTAATAATTGAGCACATTTTGAACTAACATCACCGCTAGGTTTTGCCATTGTTACAAGAATTAATACTTCTCTTCCTGAAAAGTTTGCTTTATGTGTCTCTATAAATGTTTTCATAATGCTTGGAACATTACCATCGTGAGATGGAAATCCTAAGACGATAATTTCCGCGCCATCCTCTGAATCGAATGCTTTATTAACATTTTCATCTTCTATTGAAAAAATCCTTCCATTAGAAACAGAGAAATTTACATATTCTGTTACGCAAAATTTGGTGTTACCTGTTCCTGAAAAATAAATACCTACCATATAAATCTCCTTATCGAGTACTATCAAAATAGTCGTTTATATTCAATTTTATCGATTTTATGAAACTGATAGTCTCTTAAATATATTATAAAATATATTCGCTATCAAATAAAGATTCAATTTAGACAAATAATCCCCCATTTATGCAAAATATACAAAAAAAGAAAAACTGATTAAAGTTTTTCTTTTGCATTGGCTAGCATAAGCTTTATTCTATTTTCTTGATTGATTTTACTAGCTCCTGAATCATAATCTATCGCTACAATATTCACATAAGGATATTGTTTTTTTATTGGATTCATCATGCCCTTTCCAACAATATGATTTGGCAAACAACCAAATGGTTGTGTACAGACGATGTTTGGAACATCCTCTTTAATGAGTTCTATCATCTCTGCGGTTAATAACCAACCTTCGCCCATTTTGGCACCGCTGCCTACAAATCCTTCGTTTAAGGAAGCGATGACATCAAATGGAAGAGGAGCATCGAAAGTTCCTTCTTGTTTTATGATATCAATCATATCTTTTTCTTTTGATAGAACTAGATTATAGACCATCTTATATGCTAAGTATGTTTTTTTATTTATTCCATATAGTTTATAATCGATGATGCTATTGTAAATGCAATAACAAACAAACCCTAATAATCCTGGCACCTTGATTTCTGCACCTTAAGAAACAAGGAAATCTTCGAGGTTATTATTGCCAAGAGGAGAGAATTTTACAAAGATTTCTCCCACAATCCCCACTTTTACTTTTTTTACTTTTTCTTTTTCAATGCGAGCAAAGTCATCGATGATCAAACGATAATTCTTTAATACCTTTTTATAACTATGAGAAGAAGAGCTCATTTGTTGAACTAGCTCAGTGGTCCATTTATTTACTAACGAATCGGTAACTCCTTTTTCTTTTTCATATGGTAGGCATTGATTTCTAAGCATCATCAATAAATCACCATATAATACTGAAT
>JBJFEV010000082.1:0-29632 GCA_051891155.1 Bacilli bacterium | reverse complement strand
GGACTAGCTATTGTTTTTGGTGTGCTCTTTTTCCTATATTCCATATATAAAAGAAAGCATGTTTCATATGGTCATGAAGATGAAACTCTAAAAGTTGATGTAGATAATAAAATCAAGGCATTAGAGAAAAGAGCTCTTAAAAAAGGAGAAACTTTAGATAAAACAAATATTAAAAGTATTTTCCTAGAAAAGAAGGCTGGTAAAAAGGTAGTAGAAATCATTATGGATTTATTTACTTCTATTATCTTTGGTGTCTTAATTGTCGCATTTGGTTTTGCTTTAGTTTTCAAATTAAATAATCAAAATTTATATATTTTTGATACTACATATATTGCTATTCATACTGGATCAATGGAAACTGTAAATGATTCTAATACTTATATTAAAGAGAATAATTTAACTGATCAAATTGAGACTTATAGTTTGATAGGAATTGATAAAGTAACAAGCAATGATGAAATAGAATTATATGATATTGTAGCTTATAAATACAAAGGAACAATTTATGTTCATAGAGTTATAAGGATCTATGAAGATGAAGAAACAGGTGTTACATGTTATACCTTAAGAGGTGATGCCAATAGTACTTCTTTATCTTTTGAAATGAAGATAACTTTAGATGATATTGTTGGAAGGTATAGCGGTTATCAAAACTATGGTTTTGGAATAGCATTTATTTATCTACAATCTAATATTGGTATTGTTGCTTTAGTAAGTGCTATGATGTTCCTCCTTGCATTTGATTTTACGGAAGAAAAAATTGAAAAAACATATGATAAAAGAATTGAATACATTCTTGAACAAATCGAGGAAAAAGCAAAAGAAGAAAGCGATTCTAAATTAGAAGAAAATGAAGAAGCTGAAAACGAAGAGCAAATTAATGAAGAATCTACAGAACTCGATAATGATATAGTTGAAGATAACCAATCTTCTTTAGTAGAGGAAGAGGGAGATAATAACAATGACCAAGAAAATGAGTAAGTTATTATCCACTATAATCGCATTTGGAACAGTTGTTGCTCTTGTAGGAGCAGGTTTTTGTTCATGGATGTTTATAGAAACTGGAGAAAAAAAGGAAGAAGAAAAGCAAATTCAAGTAGTGATTACTGATGAAGCTAGTGCAGGATATTTTAGAATTGATCAACAACCTTTATATGTTGTATTAAGTGAAGGGGCATACTCAAGTGCTGATTTATTTGATGGTATTTCCTTCTATTCAAAGAAATTTGATGAAAATGATCAAGAGTATATCGAAAGCGATGATAAATTTATTATGACTTTTGTTAAGCCTAGTCAAACAAATTTAGATTATTTAGTTAGTCAAGGATTGACCAAATTAAAATTAGGCTTAAAACTTCAAATTAGCAATGAAATAGATACAGACGATGGGGGAAATACTTTAAATCCTTTAAGTCATTATGTGGAAACAGTATCTACTTTTGAGTATATATATGACTCGTCATTTGGATGTTATACATATTATGATGAAAGCTCTACTATTCCTTCATCATACTTAGATGCATTAAATATTGATAAAAACATCAATAATAATGATGAAAATGAAGTCTCATATATCATCCGCTTGAGCAAAGTTATTAAATATGTGAGTCAAGATGTGAAGCCATTAACAATTTCAAAATATAATCAACTTGTTAAAGATTCATATAATCAAAATTGGAAAATTAGAATATCTTTATATTCAGAATATGTTAGTTAGGAGAATTATATGTATAAGTTAAGAAAGTTAAAATATTCACTTATTATATTATTAACTTTTGCTGTACTAGCTACTAGTACAGGCTTTTCTATGTGGTTTTTTCCTGTCTCTAATACTTCTAAAGATAATGTGGATATAACCACTAAAGCGGAAGTAAATAAAATATATGAAAATTATACATTTGAAGGTGATGAAGATGAAACTTATGTTTTATATTTCTTTCCTTCAATGGCATATATTGATATTTATAGCGATTATTTATCTGACCCAAACAATTCTCCAAAACCTGAAGAAGCATTCGGATATTTTGAAATAGAAGAAGATGATTTATTAGGTGAACCATTAAAAGATCCCAATAATCCTTCTTATCCATTAGTAAAAAATGGAGGAGTGGCAAAAGGATATAATGGATGCAGTACTTATGCTAGTTTTATTAGTAATATAACTGATTATCCAAATGAAAATCGAACAAGAGCGGCACAAACCGCTTATTCTCAATACGTATCTGGAAATGATAATGGCGCGGCTAATTACAGAACTTCTTCCATTCAACACTATTGCAATGATAGGTATGGAGGATGGGCAGAATATGATACTTTTGTACAAGTAGATTCTTCTGGCTATACGGTATATGGTAGTGATAATACTCCTTCTTTTTCATTAACACCTCAAACAGGTTATAAAGAAAGAAGATACCTTCCTTTACGAATTGAAGTTAAATATTCTTTGTCCACAAATAAGTTTTATAGTATGATCGATTATCCAATCGCCGCTATTTATGAAGATTCCGGTTATTTTGAGGATAATAAAAACTATGAATGGTATGTAGCAAATAGTGTAAGTGATGGAAGTGGTGGATATAAGATATCATGTTCTTATACTACTCGCCAAGAAGGTTCTAATCCAAAAGATATGGGACCATGTTTTGAATTTTCATCTGATTTATCAAAATATTTAAATAAAATTAAACCCGAAAATGATGATAGCAATGTAATTAGAATATTTCCTCGTTTCTTTATCAGTGAAGATGCTGTGATTGATCCAATATCAAACGGAGGGTATTCGCAAACTCTTGCAGAAATCAAAGGAAGAGATGGTGTCTTCTTTTTAGGATGGAAAGGCTCTAATATTATACGTGATGCTTCTCGCGTATTTACTTATTCTAATGAGCATTATACTAAAGAAGGCGATATTGATTTGTATAATGGAAATAGTTATCTTCATTATGCAGTAGGAAGACAATTATGTTTAGAAACTGACTTTGATTATTTAGATGTAAGATTAGATCCATTACAACTAGATTCTTCCTTGGCGTATACATATACTTTTAATCGTAAAGCTTTTGAAATTAAGAAAAAAGAAGACTATGATTATTCAAATAAATATATAAACATATATATGTTTGTAGCTAATTCTAGTATGTCAATTGATGCAAATAGTATTGTTGATTCAAGTATAAGTGTAGATACTGATCAAAGTGCACGAATAAAAGATTTTATAAAAAGAATTACCAATGATAAAGAGAATTTTCCTTCACTTTATAAAAAGGACTTACAATATGATTTCTCCAAAGTTGGTTTAGAACTATATAAGGGAAATCAAACTGATGCTCATTATACTGGTGCAAATACTAATGGGGTAAACTTAGGATCATCTACAGATGAATCTCACAATAACCAAGTATATGTTACAAAGTCATATAATAGTACTTCTGATCCTAAATATAAAAAATACATGGTGATTCTATATGAAATTGATAGTGATAATCATTTATATAGCGATAACTATGATGACTCTTATTTTACTGGAGAAGATTATTCTTCATATTACAATAGCTATTATGAAGATAATTACACTACCACAAGAACATTTCAAAAAATTGAAAACGCTTATTCAATAAGTGAAAGTAATATTGGTGGAGTAGAAGGTGGAGATACATCATTACTTGGAGATGTTATCACTAACAATACTTATATTTATAGAAACGCTAACTTCTCTAATACTAGAAGTTTAAATTTCCAAATTGCCTCTCATCATACAGAAAATTCTTCCGCTTGGTATAATACTTCGCCAACAGGTGGAGTATATGTTCCTTCTGCATTTTCTAGTGGTGGAAAAGTGTTTAAAAAATTAGATGGATTGACTTATTCATTGAAAAATGGTGTTTTAACCTTCTCATTTGATCAGATTCGTGGAAAAGGCTTATATGATTTATTGATTGTTAGACGAATGAATGGTAATTCATTTGAATCGTATAATACATATACCGAATATTATGATATATATGCATATCGTTATACAAACAAATTCATAAAAATTATCGATGAATATATGGATTTAGGCACTGTAGTTAAAGATTATGATGGTGATAATGGATATTTTATTGATCATTATAATTTAGGTGAACATTTATTATGGGCTAATAAATATGGAATTGGTGATTATTTATGTGGAGGAGATATTTGTACAAGTGATTCTTCAATATTGAGCGGATCACCATGTTCATCTTTATCAATGTATGAAGCATTAAAAGCTAAATATGGTAACGCGACTATTTATTTATGCGATTATGTACTTAAGAAGCCTGTCATAAGAGTGGATTTGAGTAAATCATCCAATGAAGCATTTGTCGCTTTAGGAGATGAAAACTTAATTTATGGAGATATTTCATATTTTTATAAAATAACTTCAAGTGCAATATTATATGTCCAAAGCTAATGCTTTGGATTTTTTTTACATTTTCACTCAATGTTACTATCTTGATAAATTGATATATAGGTGCTAAAATATAGGTGTCTAGAAGGTTATATGCGTTTCCTACATTTTGTAATAGGGAATCTTATTCATCTCTATGGAGTTGAAGGCCGTTCGTCTAATAAATTAATTTATTATTCATCTAAGTTCGGAATCCAGAAGTAGAGAAAAGATGCCCCCCTGGAGAACCCAGGAATTCCGACGCCTTCTAGATTTTTATAATGTAAGAGGAGAGTATTTCATGAGAAATGATCAATTATGTATTGCTGCGATTAGATCAACAATAATCGATGGTATCAACAAGGCAAAATCAGGCCATCCAGGTATGGCTTTAGGATCTGCCCCAATTCTTTATACTTTATTTACTAATCATTTAGTGGCTAATCCTAAAGATTCAAAATGGATAAATAGAGATCGATTTGTGATGTCTTCTGGACATGCTTCTATGTTACTTTATACTATGCTTCATGTAGCGGGATATAAAGTATCAATGGATGATTTAAAGAACTTTAGACAACTAGATTCTGTAACTCCAGGTCATCCAGAAGTAGGTGTTACTGATGGAGTCGATGCTTCCGCTGGACCTCTTGGTCAAGGTATAGCACAAGCTGTTGGTATGGCACTTGCAGAAAGAATTCTTGCTTCTATGTATAAAGAAGGAGATAGAGTATTTTCTCATTATACATATTGTTTATGTGGCGATGGTTGCTTACAAGAAGGTATTTCACAAGAGGCAATTTCCTTTGCTGGATTACATAAACTAAATAAATTAATTATGTTCTATGACGCTAATAACGTTACTTTAGATGGCGCATTAGATATGTCATTTAATGAAGATGTTTTAAAGAGATTTGCTTCTTCTAATTGGAACACTATTTTAGTTAAAGATGGCAACGATGTTAACGCGCTTAATAATGCTATTAAAAAAGCTAAAAAATCAAGCGAAAAACCAACTTTAATTATGGTTAATACAATCATTGGATACGGTTCAAATAACCAAGGAAAATGCAATGTTCATGGCGCTCCTTTAGGTGAAGAAGATGGTAAGCACGCTAAAGAGGTATATGGATATAATTATCCTCCATTCACTATCCCAGAAGAAGTTTATCAAACATTTAAATCAACATTTATTAAACGTGGAAAAAAAGCAGAAAAACTATGGAAACAAAATTTAGAAGCTTATAAAAATGAGTATCCTGAAGAATACAATAAAATTATGGCTACTAAAGATAATGATGTTTCTTCATATTTAGAAAATGTCAACATTACTTTTGAAAAAGGATTTAAAGATTCAACAAGAAATACTTCGCAAGTAGTATTAAATGAAATGCAAAAAGCTTTATTTAATCTTTATGGTGGTTCTGCCGATGTAGCTAAATCAGTTATGACGAAGATTATTGGAGGAAGTGATAATACTCCTTCTAATCCATCAGGTCATAATATTAACTTTGGTATTAGAGAACTTGCAATGTCTGGAATTCAAAATGGTATGTTACTACATGGAGGACTTAGAACATATGTTGGATGTTTCTGCGTATTCTCTGATTATGTAAAACCAACATTGAGACTTGGATGTTTAGAAGAACTTCCTGCAATCTATTTATTCTCTCACGATTCCATTGCCGTCGGGGAAGATGGACCAACTCATCAACCAATTGAACAACTTGCTATGTTAAGAAGTACGCCAGGCAATTATGTATATCGTCCATGTGATGCAAATGAAGTTGTGGAAGGTTGGAAATTCGCTTTAAAATCAACAAAACATCCAACTTGCTTAATTCTTTCTCGTCAAGCATTGCCTTTACTAGAAGGATCATCTTCTTCAGATTTATCTAAAGGTGGATATGTAATTTCCAAAGAAAAAGGTAATAAACCTGACTTCACAATTATTGCTACTGGTTCAGAAGTCTCTTTAGCGGTTTCCGCTCAAGAAAGATTATTGGAAGAAGGAATCGATGTAAGAGTAGTTTCTTTACCTTGTGTTGAATTATTCTTGGAACAAGGTGAAAAATATGTTGAACAAGTATTTGGTGCTCCATATGAAAAACGTCTTTCTATTGAAATGCTTTCTACATTTGGATGGCATAGATTTAGTAAAAATGTTATGGGTATCGATACTTATGGAAAATCCGCTCCTGCTTCAAAAGTCATCGAAAATTATGGCTTTACTGTCGATGCCGTTGTCGATAAAGTTAAGAAATGCTTATAATTTATTAATATAGTTCTTATCTTTAAAAGCAATGTAAATATGTCAAAAACATAGGAATTATTTCCTGTGTTTTTTTTGCGCATTTATTTTTTATAGAATTATATATTTAATCTTACTTTGACAAAATTTTTGCTTTATTTGTTGTTAAATATTCTTATGAAAAGAACATACACATTTTTTTGTTTTAATACCAATTTAGATTCCTCATCAAAGGAATTGATTTATTTATATAAAAGTCATGTTATAAAAAGCTTTGATAAAAATATCGATCTTACCTATTTTTTATCTTTGTTAAAAGAAAATGAAAAAAAGATGTATAAAATAGGAAAAAATTCATTACAATTCATCAATCCTTTGAGCAAAGAAAAAACATTTATTTGGTTTAAAGAAGGAAAATTACATATAAAAACTAATAATCCTCATTCTTTTCTCTTTGAAATTATCAAAAGAATAAAATATCATTATATTTTTGAATAAAACAATGTATAATATCAAATGCACGATACCTACTTAGATAGGATTGTAGCGGAGGTAGAAAAGATGATATTAGTCCTAGATTTAGGAAATACGAATCTCTACATGGGGGTATTCGCCTCGAGCGGAACTCTACTAAAAGAATATCGGAAACATTCAGATTTGAATAAATCTTCCGATGAATATAAAGAGATTCTACAAAGCTTCTTACTACAAGACAAATTTGATCTGAACGATTTTGAAGGAGCGATTCTTTCATCTGTCATTCCGTCTTTGACGCGAGTGATTAAGAGTGCTGTGGAAAAATTGATCGGAAAAAAATGTTTGATTGTAGGAAGAGAAATTAAAAGTGGATTGCCGATAAGAATCGATAATCCTTCTGAACTTGGCGCTGATTTAGTATGTGATGCTGTTGGCGCTACTAAAAAATATGGTGCACCTATTATTGTAGCCGATTTAGGTACAGCCACGAAAATGATTGTGGTTGATGAGACAGGCTCTTGTATTGGTTGTACTATATCACCAGGTATGAAAATATCAATGGTTGCATTGGTGGGAGGAACCGCTCAATTGACCGATATTTCATTTATTGCTCCAAGAAGTGTGATTGGAAAAAATACTTCTGATTCCTTGAATAGCGGATCAATATATGGAACATGTGCTATGATTGAAGGCTTAGCAAAACGTATAGAAAATGAATTAGGATATGAATGTAAAAAAGTATTAACTGGTGGATATTCTAATTTAATATATGAATACATAGATAAAAAATTCAATTTTGACCCTTCTTTGATACTAGAAGGTTTATATCAAATTTATAAAAAGAATGCTTAATTTTTATTAAGTTGTTTTTAGCATACAAATATGGAGGAAATATATAATGAAAAAAAATAAATTACGCTACATCAGTGGAGTAGCAATTTTAACTGCGATTACTGTTATTTTAGGACTTGTTGGAACTTATGCTCCAAAATTTCAAGTCTCAATAAATTTTGCCCTAATACCAATTGTTATAGGCGCTTGTGTTTATGGTCCTTTAGCCGGTTTATTCCTTGGATTAGTTGATGGGGTTATTTGTATTGTTGACCCTGCTACAATATCTTCATTCTGGGCTTTTAATCCTGTTGTAACTATTATTTTGTGTTTATTAAAGACCGGTTTAGCGGGTTTATGCGCTGGATTTATTTATAAATTCTTAAGAAAGAAAAATCAAATCGTAGCTTCAACTGTTGCCGCTTTCTTTGTCCCTTTAATCAATACCACAACTTTTATTATTGGTGTTTTGTTATTCTTTGTTCCTTTATATGATTCATGGGCTGGTGGAGCTGGAAAAGGACTTGGATTATTATTCACAGCCACACTTTTGATCAATTTACTTGTTGAAATTGCTTATACTGCTTTGTTAAGTCCTGCTATTCATCGCATTATTAAGATTGCCACTAAAAATGTTTCAATAGGCGATGTATATGAAGATGAAGAAGAAACAAAAGAAATCCCAGAAGAAATTGATGAAGAAGATACTCTAGTTAAATAATTTCTATAAAGTCTTTTGCTTAAGTGCAAAGACTTTTTATTTTCTTATTTAAAATATGTAAATTTGAAGATAAATTATATATAATTTATTCGATATGGAGGTCCTATATGGAATTGAATTTTAAAAAATTATTAAAAAAGTATGAGAAAGAATCGATTTCTTCTTTGCAAGAATGGATTCAAATTAATTCAATATATGATGAAAAAACAGTGAGTGAAGATAAACCTTTTGGAGAAGGTGTTTCATCTGCTTTAGAATATATTGCTCGCCTTGGAGAAGAAAATGGTTTTAAGGTTGATCGTTGTGATTCTTATTGCACAGAAATTTCTTATGGAGAAGGTGATCTAATCGCAATATATGCTCATGCTGATGTTGTTCCAGTTTCAGGTAATTGGGATGATGAACCATTTTCTGGAACAATTAAAAATGGTGTTATGTATGGTCGAGGAACAAGCGATGATAAAGGACCTGCGATGGCTGCTTTTTATGCTTTGAAATCATTAAAAGAAAATGATTTAATAAAAGGATATAAAGTAACTTTAGTAATCGGAGGAAATGAAGAAAGAGGTTCTGCTTGCTTAGAGCATTACTTCCATGTACTAAAGAAACCTTATCCAAAATATGGCTTCACACCGGATGGTGAGTTCCCTTTAATATATGGAGAAAAGGGAATATGCAATTATATACATAAAATTCCTCTTCACGAAGATAGATTAATTTCTTTTGATGCTGGTGTGGTCGCTAATTCAGTTATCGATGAAGCGCATTGCGTGATAAATGATCCGCAATCAGTGAAAGAAAAGGCCGCTGTTTTCTTTGATTTAATCGGAGTTAGATATGAAGTTAAAGATGTAGAAAATGGTGAAGAAATTATTGTTTACGGAAAAGCCGCTCATGGATCAACACCTGAACAAGGAGTAAATGCGGGTTTATTACTATTAAAATTTATTGGTTGGTTATTCCAAAATGAATCATTACAACAAGTGGCAGCTTCTTATTTAGAACCAACCGGTCGATTATTGGATTGTTATTATGAAAGTGAATATCTTCATGGAACAACATATAATGCTGGATTAATTAATTATGTTGATAATGAAATTAGATTAGTTATAAATTTCCGTTATCCTGAAAATGTTAATGTGAAGGAAGTTGAAGAGAAATTAAATAAATTAGGCGTTGGTAGTGTTGAATTTGGTCCTTCTTCTCCTGTTTTATTGATGGATCCAAATTCTCCAATGATACAAACTTTATTAAAAGTGTATCAAGAAGAAACAGGCGATTTAAAAACTCCAATTATGACTATTGGAGGAGGAACATACGCTAAAGAGAGTAAAAATACTGTTGCTTTTGGCTCTCATTTCCCAGGAAGAGAAGATAAAATTCATTCACCAAATGAAGAAATACATCTATCTGACTATCTTGATTCACAAGCTATTTATGCTCGTGCGATTTATGAACTAGGCAACTTAAAGTAGGTGTTATATGAGACTAAAACATAAACCTTGGGGTGATGAACTAATAAAAGAAAACCTCGATTTAGTTATTACTGCTGATCGATTAAAAGAAGATATTTTTCAAAATTTTATCAAAAAAGATAATCTTTACATTGAAATTGGCTCTGGAAAGGGAGATTTCATAATAGAAATGGCTAAGAAATATCCTTCTTATCATTTTATTGCTGTTGAGATGCAATCGATGGCAATAGCTTATATTGTTCGTAAACTTGAAGCGGAAAATATAGATAATGTTTTACTTGTTAATTCTGATATTGGATATATTTTTGAAGAATTAAATGGTATTAAATTTCAAACAATATTCCTTAATTTTTCTGATCCTTGGCCAAAGAAACGTCAACAAAAAAGACGCTTGACTTATCCAACAAAATTGCAAGAATACGCTAAGATTATTGCTGGTGAAGGAAAATTAATTTTTAAAACTGATAATGAATCTTTATTTATCGATTCTTTAGAATATGTGAAAGATTCACCTTTTGAAATTGAATCATCGACATTTGATTATAAAGGTGATGATGATTTTGATGCGCAAACTGAATATGAGAAAAAGTTTAGAACAATCGGAACACCGATTAAAAGATTTATAGCTAAACTCAAAAATAAGTAAAATTAATATAAAAAGATAATAAAAAAATCAGTGGGTACTACTCACTGATTTTTTTAATGAATATAATTTATTGCTTTGGTTTAACTAAAGAAACAACATCGCGAGCAATCATAACTTCTTCATCAGTTGGAATTACTACTACAGGAATCTTTGAGTCAATGGTTGAGATTAAACCTTCTTTACCTTTGATGGTTACATTATTTAATTCTTCGTCGATAACAAGTCCTAAAGCTTCAGAACATTGTTCTAAAATCTTCGCTCTAAAGAATTCCGAATTTTCACCAATACCAGCAGAGAATACGATTAAGTCACATCCACCTAAACGGACATAATATTGACCGATATAATCCGCTACTCTTCTTGCGAACATCTTAATTGCAAGATTTGCTCTTTCGTTTCCTTCATTGGCTGCTTTTTCAATATCACGAGTGTCATTAGAAACACCGGAAATTCCAAGTAGACCAGATTTTTTGTTAAATTCTTGATAAATTGTTTCAGCATCTTTGCCAGTTTGTTTAACAAGATAAGGCATAACTGAACCATCAATATCACCAGTTCTTGTGCCCATCATAACACCTGCTAATGGAGTTAAGCCCATTGATGTAGTAACACATTTTCCTTCTTTAATTGCACATAGAGAAGCTCCTGAACCAATATGGCAAGAAATAACTCTTCTTTTTGAACCTGGCGCTAAATATTCTTCTGCTTTTTGAGAAAGATATAAATGGGAAGTACCATGAGCACCGTATCTTCTTACTGCATATTTTTCATAATATTCATATGGGCAAGCGTACATATAATCTTCAGGTTCCATTGTTTGATGGAATGCAGTATCAAAAACTGCTACATTTTTTACATTTGGTAATGCATCTCTAAATGCACGATAACCAATTAGGTGAGCACCATTATGAAGAGGAGCTAGTGGAATTAAACTTTCAATTTTCTCTTCAACTTTTTTATCAAATATTTCTGAATGTGAAAAATAAGCTCCACCTTGGACAATACGATGTCCTACGCCTTTAATTTCATCTAATGAAGCAACAATACCTTCATCCACTAAAGCTTCTAATAACATTTCAACTGCTACAGCATGATCTGGAATACTACAAATAGTTTCGTTCTTTTCTTTTCCTGCAGGTTTGATTGAAAAAATTGCATCTTCGTGACCAATTCTATCAGCAATACCGGAACATATTACTTTTTCTTCTGGCATTTCAAAAAGTTTAAATTTTAATGATGAACTACCAGCATTGACAGCCATAATTTTAGACATATTACTTCCTCCTAAACTATCGTACTAATTTTAGACTATATATAAGATAAAGTAAAGAGAAAAACAATTTTTGATTGCTAATTAGTTCGATAATTCTTTATATGAAGCGCTTACATCTTTTTATTATGTAATTATTTTTTGTAAAAATAGTTTTGTTTGAAGAAAAAAAGCGAATAAGGGGTAATTTATTGTTTAAAAACACTCTATTTTTTGCTACAATGAAGTTATCTATGTGAGGAGGTTCTTTATGGACTTGAGAATTTATGATTTCTTAAATGGACAATCTGTTACAGCATTTGATTATTTTGGTGCACATTTTTGCCATATGTTTGACAAAGATGGAGTCGTATTTAGAGTATATGCTCCATTAGCAAAACAAATTTCTTTAATCGGTGAATTTAACGGATGGGATCCTAGAGTTCATGTGATGAGCAAAATTGACGATACTGGTGTATATGAAATATTTGTTCCTGGACTTAGAGAATATCAAACATACAAATATCATATTTTGGATTGCAATAATAATTACATTGATAAGGCTGATCCATATGCTTTCTATAGTGAATATAAACCTGGATCATGTTCAAAAATATTTGATATCAATGGTTTCCCATGGATGGATGGGGATTATATGAATTCAATGACAAGATGCTTTGATAAGCCAATGTCAATTTATGAAATGCATCTTGGTTCATGGCTTGGTATGAGAGATGGAAGATATTTATCATATGAAGAAATAGCGGATCACTTAATAAATTATATTCATGAAAATGGATTTACTCATGTAGAAATTATGCCAATTACACAATATCCATTTGATGGATCATGGGGATATCAAGCTACTGGATTCTTCTCAGTTGATTCTAGATATGGTAATCCAAAACAATTAATGTCTTTTGTTGATAGATTACATAGAGCGGGAATCGGTGTTATTCTTGATTTTGTCGTAGTTCACTTTGCAACAGACAATTTTGGCTTAGCTAAATTTGATGGTTCATGTTTATATGAAGGCCAAGGCGATGCTGAAAAATCACAATGGGGCTCATATTTATTCGATTTAGGCAAAGATCCTGTTAGATCATTCTTGATGTCATCAGTTAACTTCTTCATTTCTTATTTCCATTTTGATGGTGTAAGATTCGATGCGATATCTAATGTAATTTATTGGCATGGAGATTGTTCAAGAGGAGAAAATGCTGGCGCTATTGAATTTGTAAAGAGATTGAATGGCAAAATGCATTTATTCCATCCTAATGTTATGTTAATCGCAGAAGATTCTTCTGCGTATAACGGAGTTACTCGTCCGCTTGAATATGGTGGATTAGGCTTTGACTATAAATGGGATTTAGGTTGGATGAACGATACTTTAAAGTATTACGGAAAAGATCCTATTTATCGTAAGTATCACCATTATCAATTAACTTTCTCAATGGCTTATTTCTATTCAGATAACTTTATGCTACCTTTATCTCACGATGAAGTTGTGCATGGTAAGGGTACTATTATCAATAAGATGTGGGGAAATTATGATCAAAAATTTGCTCAATTGAGAAATCTTTATGCATATCAATGGGGTCATCCAGGTAAAAAATTGAATTTCATGGGTAACGAACTTGCTTCATTTGATGAATGGAATGAAACAAAATCATTACCTTGGAATCTAAAAGTTTATCCAATTCATGATTCTATTTCTCGTTTAGTAAGAGATTTAAACTTAATATATAGAAGTGAAAAAGCAATGTATTTTGAAGAGCATAATCAAGCTCATTTCCAATGGTTAATGGCCGATAATCGTGATCAATCAATTTACGCTTTTAAACGTCAAGTAGGTGATGAGAGCTTAATCTTCATTTACAATATGACGCCTTACTTCTATGAAAGTTATAATATCGGAGTTACTGAACTTGGTGAATATGTAGAAATATTCAACTCTGATAAAGATGTATATGGTGGATTTAACCAATATAATGGTTTACCTTTACAAGCACAAGAAGGATACTGTTTCAATCAAAAATATCATATAACAATTAAACTCGCTTCCTTCGGTGCATTGATCTTAAAGCACGTCACTAAGCAAATTGCAACTGACGAACCAAAGGATGTTGTTGTTCAAGCAGTAACAAGAAAAAAGAAAACAACAGTAAGCGCAAAAAAAAGATAGTAAATAATATTAATATATTATAGTTATACTTCGATTTTAAATGATGTTATGAAAGGAATATAAAAGAGGATTATGGAAAACATGTTTAAAAACACTGAAAATTTCGTTAAGGAATTTGAAAAAAGAGCTGTAACCAAATACGGAGTCGATTACAAAAGATGCCACATTACAGAATTATATGATGTACTTGGTACAATGGTAAGAGATGCTTGTGCAGAAGATTGGAAATTATCTAAAGATTATGTTACAGATCATAAAGGAAAACAATTAGTATATTTCTCAATGGAATTTTTAATTGGTCGTTTATTAGTAAATAACATGCAAAACTTAGGTATCTACCAAGTGGCAAAAGAAGGTTTAGCAAAACTTGGTATCGATATCCACGAACTTGAAAATCAAGAATCAGATGCTGGTCTAGGAAATGGTGGTTTAGGTCGTTTAGCGGCTTGTTTCTTAGATTCAATTGCTTCACTTGGTTATCCAGGACATGGAAACTGTATCAGATATGAATATGGTTTCTTCAAACAAAAAATTGTTGATGGAAAACAAGTTGAAGTTCCTGATCAATGGTTACAAAACACTAATGTTTGGGAAATTAAAAAACCAAAACATGCAGTAGAAGTAAAATTCTATGGAAATGCTGAAACATATCAAGATACTGACGGATGTATCAGAAGCAGAACAGTTAATGCAATGCACGTTAAAGCTGTTCCTTATGATGTTCCAGTAATCGGTTATAAGAATAAAGTTGTTAATACTTTAAGATTATGGTCAGCTGAACCATCTGAAGAAAATTTACCACAAAACCAATCTTTCTCAGATTATTTAAGTGCAATTAAAGAATTATGTCACGGTTTATATCCAGATGATTCTACAGAGCATGGACGTATTTTAAGATTAAGACAACAATATTTCTTAGTTTCTGCTGGTTTACAATCAATGATTAGAGGTCATAAGAGAAGATTTGGCACACTAAATAATATGTGTGAAAAATTTGTCTTCCAATTAAATGATACTCACCCAATTTTAGCAATTCCTGAAATTATGAGATTACTCATGGATGAACATGGTTTTGGTTGGGATGATGCTTGGTATCAAGTGACACATATGATGGCATATACTAACCATACTATTATGGCTGAAGCACTTGAAAAATGGCCAGTAAGTTACGTATCTAATTTATTACCACGTGTCTATATGATTATTGAAGAAATCAATAGAAGAACAATTTTAGATTTAAGAGCAAAAGGCTATGATGATCAATTCATTAATAATGTAAAGATTATTAAAGATGGAATGATTCATATGACAAACTTAGCAATTCATACTGTCTTCTCAGTAAATGGTGTTGCTAAATTACATACAGAGATTTGTTGTAGAGATACTTTCAAAGATTTCTATCATTTATATCCTGAAAAATTTAACAATAAGACCAATGGTATTACTCATCGTAGATGGTTCTTAAATGCTAATCCAGAATTAGCGGATTTAGTTACTTCAAAAATCGGAGATGGTTGGATTAGAAATCCTGATGAATTAGTTAAGTTCTTAGATTTTAAAGAAGATAAAAAAGTCTTAGAAAGACTTAACGAAATTAAAGCAGATAATAAAGTTAAATTGGCTTCTTATATCAAAGTTCACAACAACATTGATGTCGATGTTAATTCTATATTTGACGTTCAAGTAAAACGTTTGCACGCCTATAAACGTCAATTGATGAATATCTTTAGAATTATGTATTTCTATAAGAGAATGAAGAAAGATGCTTCATTTAGAATTACTCCACATACATATATATTTGGTGCTAAAGCCGCTCCATCATATTATTTAGCAAAGAAGATTATTCAATTAATTAACGCTGTAGCTACACAAGTTAATAATGATCCTGAAATTTCTAAATTTATGAAAGTTATCTTCATTGAAAACTATGGTGTATCTTCAGCAGAAGTCATTATTCCAGCTGCTGATGTTTCAGAACAAATTTCTACTGCTGGTAAAGAAGCTTCTGGTACTTCTAATATGAAATTTATGATCAATGGTGCACTTACTCTTGGAACATTAGATGGTGCTAACGTTGAAATCGATCAATTAGTGGGATCTGATAATGATCAAATCTTTGGCTTAAAGACTGAAGAAATTGAAGAATTAAGAAGAAATGGTTCTTATTCACCATGGGATGTATATCATCACGATAATGATGTTAAGATGATTATGGATTCATTAATCGATGGAACATGGCATGATAACAGAGATGAATTCAGACCTATTTTTGATGAAATTATGTATAGAAATGATGAATATTTCACATTAAAAGATTTGAATTCTTATATTGAAGCTTCACTTGCATTAGATAAAAAATATGCTGATAAAGAAGCATGGGCTAAATCATGTTTAGTAAATATTGCTAAAGCAGGTTACTTCTCATCAGATCGTACTATCCAACAATATGTTGACGATATTTGGAAATTAGAAAAGATTGAAATCAAAGACTAAAAGAAAAGGGAGCAACTAAGTTGCTCCTTTATTTTCTATCAAGAACTTCTTGAATAAATAAATCTACTTCATCTTCCGAATATACTTTAATGTGATGTTCTTCAAGAAGTGATGTAACTCTACCTTTTCCTGCAATTTTATTTCTTGAAAAGGTACCATCATATATTTTATGAACTCCATCAGATGGAGATCCATCTTTAAAAATTGCGTATTTTATATTATTTTCTAAGGCAATTTTAAGTATTTGATTTCTACCATACTCAAAATATTTGCTGACATCTAAATTGATTTGATTAAATACTTTATCACCGATGATTTCAGAGGGAATACGTGGAGTAGGCATCCCGGAAATAACTTCTGAGCAAACCGGAACAAATTCTACTTTATTTTTTAAATTTTCCACTGCTTCTGAAAAATTATCTCGTCCATTCCATTTGCATTTTTCACCAAGTAAACAAGCACTAACTAACACTTTCATAAATATCACCTAGGTTAGATTATAACACATAAAGAAAGGATTATTATATGGAAAAACAAGTAATTTTGAATATTCATAATCATCCTATAGTAACAAATTTATTTATTACTACTAAAGGTAGTCATCGTTTTACCTATGTTGGTGGTCAAATAAATATTACTGTTTCCAAGAATTATAATCTAAAAGAACTTGAAAAAAGTATAGAGAAGGTGATGAATGAAAAGAAGATATCTTTATTTTATTCTTCACCATATGTAGGTAGAGATTATATTGATATTCTTGGCAATAGAAAGAAACTGGTAGTATTGGATGAAGGTATGAATTCAAATTCTATTTATGATATGGTTGTAAGATCAAGAACAGAACTTGAAAAAATAATGAAAAAATATACTTTAGAGATAATTACAAATGAAGTTAGAAAATATGAAAAAATAATGAATATACCGATTGAACATCAAATTAAAATAACAAATATGCGTTCCTGCAGTGGAAAAAATTATTATCAAAAGAAAATGCTAACTTTTGATCAAGATTTAATACATTACAGTTTGGAAATTATTGATGCGATAATAATTCATGAATTAAGTCATTATTTTTATCATAATCATTCAAAAAATTTTTATAATATTGTTTTACAATACTGCCCAAATTATCGTAAACTAATAAAGAAGTTGACTTATGGAGAGAGAAAATGATTAAGACGATTACTAGTTCATCTAATCCTTTTATAAAGGAATTAATTAAGTTAAAATCAGTTAAAGAAAGAAAAAACAGTAATTCATTTCTTGTAGAAGGAAAGGATATTGTTGATTTTTGTTATGAAAATAATATGGTTAAGTGTATTATTTCTTGTGAGGAACAAAAAGATTATCAATGCGATCAAATAATAGTTCCTTCGTTTATATTAGAAAAAATCTCTTCTAATAAGTCTGTACCTTCCATTATGGCGTTAGCTTTTTATCGAGAAGATAATAAACCGTTAGGAAATAAAGTAGTATATTTAGATGGTGTACAGGATCCGGGGAATGTAGGTACAATTATTCGAACTGCATTAGCTTTTGGTTATGATGATGTTATTTTAAGCCCTGATTCGGCTTCAAAATATAATGAAAAAACTATAGTTTCATCAAAGGGCGCAATTTTTAAAATTATTCCACATGATAGCATTACTCTAGAACATTTAAAAGAACTTGGGTATTATATAATTGTAACAGCTTTAAAAGGAGCTATAGATTATAAAAAAGTAGATAGAAAAGAAAAATTTGTTTTAGTTCTTGGAAATGAAGGACAAGGAGTCAAGGAAGAAAATATTGCCCAAGCTGATGTAGTCGCTAAAATAGATATACAAAATATTGATTCTTTAAATGTAGGAGTAGCGGGAGCAATATTGATGAATGAATATAGATAGGAGGTAGCAATGAAAAAAATATTTTTATTGGTTCATGGACTTATGAATCATGATGATCATGATATGAATAATCTTTTTTCCTATCTTAATTCTATTAAAGAAAAGGAAGAGGAAATAAAATTAGTTTATTTATATAATCATGAAGACCATCATTCTTATAAATATAAAAGGCAATGGAAAGTCTTAAATGGCGTTGTGTCTGATTATTTAGCACAAGGATATGAAGTAAATGTTTTAGGCTTCTCTTTTTCCACCTCTTTAGTGGCTCGCTTATGTAAAGAGCATAAAGATATCAATCGTTTAGTGTTAATTTCTCCTACTTTCAAATTAATCGGTTCGGGTTTTATTCCAAATTATGTTAAAGTTATCACTAAATCATTAAAGATGAAATGGAAATATCGTAAGAATAAAAAAGCTAAAAGCAAGATGTTGAAAGCCCATTTAAATCACATTATTTCTTTAATTTTTGGAGTCCTTCACTCTATGATTAAAAATAAGAAGAGTTATAAATATATCACTTGTCCAACATTAATTATGAAGGGAACAGAGGATGAATTTGTTTCACAAAAACAAATCTATATGATTCAAAAGATGATGAAGAGTAATGAGATAGATATAAGGATTTATAAAGATTTTAATCATACATTTATTCGCCATGCTGAAGATTGTACTCCAGAAGTATATGATTATATTTATCGCTTTATTTTCAAATAGAAAAATATTATTTTAATAAAAAGTTTATTTTAATTGCTATTTTATTTCTATATAGATAAAATAGTATTGTCAAAAACGTATGGAAGACAAAAGCTACGACTTCTTTTTTAGAGAATTCCTTATTTTGGTGAAAAAGGAATAAAAGAATAAGTAAAACTAATCACTTTCTAGTTTCTTAACTGAACTAAAAGTAAGTTAAGACGGGTAATTCCGTTATCAATATCGAGGTGTCTAGATTGTTTCTAGAAACTAAGGTGGTACCGCGTATTATTACGTCCTTAGATTAAGGACGTTTTTATTTTGTAGGAGGAAATTTTATGGAAATCAAACAAACTTTATTGATGGGTAAAACAAGTTTTGAAATGAAGGGCAATTTAGCGCAAAAAGAGCCTCTTATCCTTGCAAAATGGCAAGAAGATAAAGTTTATGACGAATTGCTTGAAAAGAATAAAAATGCACAAGATTTTATGCTTCATGATGGCCCACCATACGCTAATGGAGATATGCACTGTGGTCATATGTTAAATAAAATCTTAAAGGATATTATTTTAAGACAAAAAGCAATGTCTGGTTATAAAACATATTTTATTCCTGGATGGGATACTCATGGTCTTCCAATCGAAAATGCAGTAACTAAATCTGGGGTAAATCGCAAAACTACTCCTATAGTTGATTTTAGAAAAAAATGTGAGGAATTTGCTTATAAACAAGTTGCACGTCAAGAAGTCCAAATCAAGCGCTTAGGTGTTCTAGGTGATTTTGAAAACAAATATATCACATTAACAAAAGATTTTGAAAAGAGCCAAATTCATGTTTTTGCACAAATGGCATTAGATGGATTAATCTATAAAGGACTTAAACCTGTCTTTTATTCTCCATCTTCTGAATCTGCTTTAGCTATCGCGGAAATTGAATATAAAGATGTAGATGCTAAAACTATTTATGTAAAATTCCAAGTTACCGATGGAAAAGGATTATTAAGTCAAGATGATTATTTTGTCATTTGGACTACAACTCCTTGGACTATGCCTGGCGATTTAGCAATTTCTGTTAATCCATATATGGAATATGCATTATTTAAAACAGAAAAAGGTAATTTAGTATTCTTAAAAGAATTAAAAGATTCTTTAAAAGAAACATTAGGATTAGAAGAATGTGAAGAAATAAAATCATTCAAAGGACAAGAACTTGAATTTATGAAAGTTAAACATCCTATGTATGATCGTGAATCATTAATCGTTGTTGGTACTCACGTTACCGCTGATGCGGGTACTGGATGTGTTCATACTGCTCCTGGATTTGGTGAAGATGACTTTAATGTTTGTATGAAATATGATATACCTCCATATTGTCCAGTTGATGGTAGAGGTATGATGGATGAAACATGTGGTGAGGAATTAAAAGGCTTATTCTATGAAGAAGCAAATGAAAAAGTAATTACTATGCTTGAGGAAGAAGGAGCATTATTAAAGATGATTCCTATCACTCACTCCTACCCACACGATTGGAGAACACATAAGCCAGTTATCTTTAGAGCAACACCTCAATGGTTCTGTTCTATTGATAAAATTAGAGAAAAAACACTTGAACAAATCGATCAAGTAAATTGGACACCTGAATGGGGTAAAACAAGAATGCACAATATGATTGCCGATCGTGGTGACTGGTGTATTTCTCGTCAAAGAGTATGGGGCCTTCCAATCCCTATTATCTACAATGAAGATGGCACACCAATTATGGAAAAAGAAGTATTCGATCGCATCGAAGAATTAGTGGGTCAATATGGTTCATCTATTTGGTATGAAATGGATGTAAAAGATATCTTACCAAAAGGATATACCAATCCTGCTTCTCCAAATGGTGAATTCAAAAAAGAAAAAGACATTATGGATGTGTGGTTTGACTCTGGTTCATCATTTAATGGTGTAATTCGTCAAAGAGGCTTAAAGTATCCTGTTGATTTATATTTAGAAGGATCAGATCAATATCGTGGTTGGTTTAACTCTTCTTTATTAATCTCTGTGGCTCTTTATGGTACAGCTCCTTATAAAGCCGTATTATCACATGGATTTATTCTTGATGAAAAAGGCAATAAAATGTCTAAATCATTAGGAAATGGTGTCGATCCAAATAAAATTATCAATATTTATGGTGCTGATGTATTAAGATTATGGTGCGCAACCGTAGATTATCAATCTGATGTTAGAATCTCTGAAAATTTAATTAAGAAAGTATCGGAAACATATCGTAAAATTAGAAATACTTTTAAGTTCTTACTTGGTAATTTAAGCGATGGAGATACTGCATATAATAATGATACTGATCATGTTACAACATTCTCAAAGGTGTCAACTTATATGTTAGCTTCCTTAGAACAAACTAAGAATTTAGTATTAGATTATTATGATAAATATGATTTTGCTAATGCGATGTCAACTTTACTCAATTTTATGACTTCTGACGTATCTGCTTTCTTTGCTTCTATTGCTAAAGACACATTATATTGTGATAAAAAGAATAGTTCTAGAAGAAGAGAAGTTCAAACCGTCATCTATCAAATCGTTGAGGATTTATCACGTTTATTTGCGCCTGTACTATGCTTTACTATGGATGAAGTATATCAAAATATTCCAGGTCATTTAAAATCCCATATCGTGTTAGAAGATATGCCAAAACGCACGAAAGTATTTAGCGATGATGTCTTAAAAGAATTTGCTTTATTTAAACAAGTAAGAACAGATGTCATGAAGGCTTTAGAAGAAGCAAGATCTTCACAAGTAATCGGTTCATCCCAAGAAGCAAATGTTAAGATTTATATCAAAGATGAAAAGACAAGAGAGATCTTTAAACAATTTACAAATGAAGAATTACGTTTGATTTTTATCGTTTCTGATGTGGAACTAGTTGATGCTCCTACTGGTAAAGAATATGATGTAACTTCTACATCAATTGAACATCATAATGGATGCAAATGTGAAAGATGCTGGAACTTCTTTAATACTTTAGAAGAAGTAGAAGAGTTTAAAGTATGTGCTAGATGTAAAGAGGTCTTACTCGATGCATAATAAATTAGAAGCTTTAAGAGCAAAACTTGATGTTGATAAAAGAAGATTTATTGTCGTATGTATTTGCGTTTTAATGTTTATTCCTCTTCTTGCATTAGATTTAGTAACAAAGATTATCTTTGAAAAGATTCTAACTGAACGAGGAACAATAGTAGTAATAAAGAATTTCTTCCATTTTGAGCTAGTATACAATAAAGGCTGTTTTGCGGGTCTCGGTGCTGATTCAATTCCAGCCCATATCATTTTGATACTTGTATCGCTAGCGGGAGCAATTGTAATTCCTTACTTATTTATTCGTAAATATAAGACATGGAATAACTGGATTTTGATTGGATTAGGATTAATGCTTCCAGGAGACGTAGGTAATTTAGTCGATCGTTGTATTTTTGACGAAAATGGTTTTCGTGGTGTTATTGATTTCTTCTACTTCAATTTAGGATTTATGGAATGGCCAACATTTAATGTTGCTGATGCCTTGCTTGTAATTGGAATAGGTTGCGTTGTAGTTGGATATATTTTAGACGAAAGAAAAAGTTCTTTACAAAAAGATGATAAAGTGCAAGAAATTCTTGCACAAGAAGAAAATGATAAGGAGAATGATTAATGGAAGAAAAAATCTTACAAGTTGATGAAGAAAATTCATCTTCTCGCTTAGATGTTTTCCTTTCTTCAAAATGTGATAAATCACGATCTTATATTATTAAAACAATAAAAGAAGGAAATGTGAAAGTAAATGGCAAAGTAGTTACCAAGCCTTCTTATGTTGTTAATTTAAATGATGAAGTTCTCTTTGCTCTTCTTGAGGAAAAACCATTAGATATCGTCAGCAAAGATATCCAATTAGATATCATCTATGAAGACGATGATTTGCTAGTTATTAATAAACCTCGTGGCATGGTAGTCCATCCTTCTAATGGTCATTATGATGGTGATACGTTAGTAAATGCCCTTCTATATTCAGTCAAAAATTTATCATCGATAAATGGGGTAATTAGACCTGGTATTGTCCATCGTATCGATAAAGATACATCTGGTCTTTTAGTGGTCGCTAAAAACGATTTTACTCATGTCTTTTTATCTAATCAATTAAAAGATCATACTATGCATAGAGAATACTATGCTCTAGTGGAAGGAGTTATTCCTCATACTGATTTATTAATAAATGCGCCACTTGGAAAAGATAAGAATGATCGATTAAAACAATGCGTTGATATCTATAATGGTAAAGAGGCTATCACTCATGTCCACGTGGTGGAAAGAATGAAGTATAATACTTTAGTTCAATGCAAACTCGAAACGGGAAGAACCCATCAAATTAGAGTCCATATGCAATATATTAAACATCCTATTGTTGGAGATCCAGTATATGGCTATCGTAAACAAGAAATTAAAGCTAATGGACAAATTCTTCATGCCTATTCTTTAACTTTTATTCATCCACGTACTAATAAAGAAATGACCTTTACTTGTGACTTAGATGAAGAATGTAAAAGAGTTATTGAAGAGGCTAGAAATAAATAATTGATATAAAAAAAGATGATGTGAGAACGTACTGAGCTCAATCATCTTTTTATTTTTATAACTTAGAATAATTGATAAAATTAGTTTTACAAACTTTATATAATTCTTTTTTAGAATATTTTTTTATAAAAGATGAGGCGAATTCATCTACGGATAAAGAAGCGCCTTTAGGAAAGGACATTTGGTATATGTTACTTAATTCCTCCAACTTCTTCAAAAAAGTATAACGGGCAATTAAAGAAGCAACTGCAACTGAAGGAAAAAACGATTCTCCTTTAGTTTTAAATGTAGCACCTTTAATGATTTCCTTTTGATTTCTACAATAATGAAAGAATAAATCTTCTTCACAAAATTGGTCAATAAATAAAGGTATATTCTTTGCATTGATCTTTTTTTCTACATTTAGTAAAGCTCGATTATGAAGGATGGCTTTAAGTGAATTCATTGATTCTCCTTTTTCAATTTGTTGATTGTAAGTAATATTGTCAAGACAAAGCATAGAGTAAGTGACACAGTTTAATAAAGAAGGAACAATTTCTAAGATTTTTTTATCACTTAGTTTCTTAGAATCATCTACTCCTAAATGATGAAGATAATCAATTTGTTCTTCTTTTACAAATGCCGCGACAACAATAACAGGTCCAAAAAAATCACCGGTTCCTACTTCATCTGATCCGATTTGTGATTTAAGATTAATCCATTCATATCTTTCTTTTTCTTTAGGAATTATTAATGAAGCTTTTTTATCCCAGTAACGCGCTTCTTGAAGAGCACCAATACCAGAAAAATAAGCTTTATAACCTTTTTTTGAAGAATAAATAATAAGAGTTAAGGAAGAATTTAAAGAAGCAGAAAAAACAACGTAATCACCTTTAATAGCGGTTTTATAGGATGAATAATGTTTTTCCATTAATTCTTTTACTTCTTTATCGATGACAAAAGATACATTTTCTTTCATTTTGTCTCACCTCTTTATAAATATTATCATAATTACTTTATTAGTTCATAAATAAAAAATTATTTTCATTAACAATGTAGTAACGTTTTGGTAAAATACTAAATGAAGAAGGTGAAAAATATGAAAGATATTTACCAAAGTTTTGAATTTGACTTGATTAAAAAGAAGATAGAAAAGTATGCTCGTGGTGAAATTGCCCTAGAAAAGATTAGAAATTTAGAAATTTTTAATTCACAAGAAGAATTAGTTAACGAATTAAAATATTTAGAAGAAACACTTTCATATACTTATAAATATCGTTCTTTAGTTATTACACCTCATAAGGATTTATCTTCCTTTTTTCTTTTATTACGAAAGGATGGAGTAGGAAGTATTGATTTCTTTTATCAAGTATCATCACTTTTAGGAAATGCAGCTTCTTTACTCAACGAATCAGTTAAGGATGAGACTTATCCTTTAGTATTGGGATTAATTAGAAAATTAGAACCATGTGAATCTTTGAAAAATAATATAGATCGCATCATCACACCTGATTTAGATATTGCTGATTCAGCCTCATCTACTTTAAGAGAGATAAGACGTTCTATTCGTAATGAAGAAGCTTCTCAACAAAGAATTATGTCTTCTTTGCTTGTTAAATATAAAGATATTTTAAATGATGAAAGAGTAACGATGAGAAATTCTTCTTATGCTCTTCCTATTAAATCGGCTTATAAAGGGAAAATTGATGGAGCAATTGTAGATATGTCCGATACGGGAAATACTTCATTTATTGAGCCTTATGAAATAATTGCTTCAAACGCTAAGATACAAAGATTAAGAGAAAAAGAGCATGAAGAAATTCATCGCATTTTGTATGAATTATCAAGAAACGTTGAGAAATATTTACCTTCTTTACAAATGAATCAAGAAGTTATTTCATATTTAGATTTTTTACTTGCAAAAGCAAATTACGCTATTGAAATTAATGGTAGTGTTGCTCGTATTACAAACGAAAGAAAAATCGTCTTTAAAGGAGCTAGACACCCTCTTCTTGATCAAAATAAAGTAGTTAAGAATTCTTTTGTACTAGATAAACAAAAAACTATGTTAATTACCGGCCCTAATGCTGGCGGTAAAACGGTAGCTATAAAAACGATTGGCTTACTTATTTTAATGAGTGAATGTGGACTGGCGATACCTGTTGATGAAGTGGGAGAACATTGTTTTTTCAAAGATATTTTTGTCGATATCGGTGATAATCAATCCCTAATGGATAATCTTTCCACTTTCTCAGGACACATCTCAAAGATTGTTAAAATAGTTGATGAAGTGTCATATGATTCTTTGGTAATATTAGATGAACTTGGCACAGGTACTTCTCCTTTAGATGGGGAAGCAATTGCTTTAGGAGTAATCGATCGTCTGCACGAGGTAGGATGTTTTTCCATTATTACTTCTCACTACGATGGAATAAAAGCCTTCGCATTGGAGCATGATTACATCTTAAATTCTTCTATGGAATTTGATGAGAAGAATATTATACCAACTTATCGTCTTCGCCTTGGTGTTGCAGGCAAGAGTTATGGTCTAGAAGTAGGACAACGTTTAGGATTAGATAAACGTGTTTTAGCCTTTGCTTCTGACTATATTAATCAAAAGATTAAAACAGATAAAGAAATAACAATGAAGATGTTGCAAGATCGTATTGAAGAGAACGAACGTATTTCTTACACTCTAGAAGAAAAACTTAAAGAAGTAGAAAAAGAAAAAGAAGAACTCATACGCCAACAAGATATTCTTAAAAGAAAAAGAGAAGATTTAGTTCAAAATGCAAATGAAGAAAAAATGAAGTTAATTCAAGAAGCAAAAGAACAAATTGATTCTATTGTAGAAGAGTTTAGAAAAAATGGTGAATTTAAACTTCATGAAGTAATAAAAAGCAAAAAGAAACTTGATGATCAAATCGAATACGATGAGGAAGAAAGAGAAAATGCGACGATTAATGTGGGTGATCAAGTACGAATTAATGATTCGGCAATGTGTGGTAAAGTAATACAAATTAAAGGTAATAATGTAAGAATATTGAGTGATCAAGGAATGAATGTTAATGCTAAATTAAATAATATTCATAAAATAAAAAAGGAAAAGAAGAAAGAAAAATTAACTTATGTTTCTCCTTATAAGAGCGAAGTTAAAGTACCTCTAGAGTGTAATATTATTGGTTTATTTTGCGATGATGGAATTCAAGAATTAGATCGTTATCTCGATAGCGCTATAGCCGCTAATTACTCGCAAGTTAGAATTATCCATGGTTCAGGTACAGGTAAATTAAGAACTGCGGTTCACGAATATTTAAAGAAAAGAAAAGAAGTTAAGTCATTTCGTCTTGGAGGAATAGGAGAAGGTGGCGTAGGTGCTACTGTGGTATATCTTAAATGATAAATAACGAACTTGTAAAAGCTAAAATTGAATTATTACCAAGTAAACCAGGCGTATATATCATGAAAAATATTGATGGTAAAGTAATATACGTTGGTAAAGCCAAGAGTTTGATTAAGCGAGTAAAGCAGTATTTCACTCGTCCACAAGAAGGTAAAGTTTTACGAATGGTACGAGAAATCCAAGACTTTGATACGATTGAAACTCCTTCTGAAAAGGAAGCATTGCTTCTTGAAATTAATTTAATTCAAAAATATTATCCTAAATTTAATATTCTTTTAAAGGATGGTAAATCTTATCCTTTTATCGCACTTTCAAAAAAAGGGGATCCATTTTTAAAGATATCTTATAAAGACAAAGATCCTTCTTTTAAATATTTTGGACCATTTCCTTCCTCTTCTTCTTGTTATCATACTATTGATTTACTCAATAAAATTTTTCCATTAAGAAAATGTCAAAATTTAAGAAAAGAACCATGTTTATATTATCATTTAGGTCAATGTTTAGGACCTTGTGTCAAAAAGATTAGTGAAGAGGAATATGAGCCTTTAGTTAATGAAATTAATCATTTCTTAAATGGTGAAACAACAAAAATTAAACAAGATATTGAAAAAAAGATGTTAGAAGCGTCCGCTTCTTTAGAATTTGAAAAAGCTTTAGAATATAAAAATCTTTTATCCGATATTGATAAAACTTGTAATAAACAAAGCATCACTCTTCAAGACCATATCGATCGTGATGTTATTGGTTATTCCGAACGGGAAAATTATTTTTCTTTATGTATTATGACATATCGAAGAGGTAATCTACTTGGTAAAAATGTTTTCGTTTTAGAGGCATTTGATGACTTGAATGAAGAGATATTATCTTCCTTAGGTCAATATTATATTAATCATAATAAGCCAAAGGAATTAGTTATCGCAAAAGAAGACTTGGCACAAGAGATTGAAAATGCTTTAGAAATAAAATCTAGCGCACCTGAACGTGGCTTTAAAAAGGATTTATTATTAATTGCTTTAGAAAACGCTAAAAATGGTTTAGATGAACATTTTTTGACCGCTAGATTAGAAGATGATAGTTTATCCCTTTTAGAAGAATTAGGATCTAAATTAAATATACCTACCCCTTTACGTATCGAACTATTTGATAATTCTCATTTGCAAGGGTCATATCCAGTAGGAGCTATGGTCGTTTTTGTAAATGGAGTAAAGGCTCCTTCTTTATACCGTAAATTTAACATTCAAGAATCAAGTGGTAAAGATGATTTAAAATCGATGAGGGAAGTTATTAAAAGAAGATATTCGCGCCTTAAAAATGAAAATAAAGAATTTCCTGACTTAATCATCGTCGATGGGGGAGAAAATCAAATGCATGTAGCTAAAGAAGTATTAGATTCTTTAGAAATAAATATTCCTCTTGTTGGACTTGCTAAAAATGATAAACATCATACATCAGGATTAATTTATAATGATCAAGTCATTCCTATCGATCATAAGTCACGTTTATTTTTAATGCTTGTTAGAATGCAAGATGAAGTTCATCGCTATGCAATATCCTTTCATCAACAAAAAAGAGGAAAAGGATTAACGCATAATCTTTTTGATGAGATAAAAGGTATTGGCAAGAAACGAAAAGAATTATTGATGAAGGCATATCCATCGCTAGATAGTCTAAAGAAAGCAAGTGTCGAGGAATTAGAGCAATTAGTTCCACTTGATATTGCTAAAGCGATTTATAATTATATAAATGAGGGTGAAAAAAATGAGACAAATAAAGAAGAATAGAATATATCGTCATTTTAAAGGCAATCTTTACTTAGTGGAAGATGTTGCTATCCATTCAGAAACAAAAGAAGAATATGTCGTTTATCGAGCTTTATATGGAGACTCTAAATTATATATTCGACCTCTTGATATGTTCTTAAGTGAAGTAGATCATCAAAAGTATCCTTCTGTAAAAAGTAAATATCGTTTTGAAGAAGTATCTATTGAAAGTGTGCAAGGTAAATAATTATGAATTGGAACGAATTTATTTCTTGTGAAAAGAAGAAGGATTATTTCACATCGCTTATGAATTTTGTGGATGAAGAATACGCTAAGTATGTTTGCTATCCTCCTTACGAACAAATTTTCGCGGCATTTGAATATACTCCTCTAGAACAAACTAAAGTGGTAATTTTAGGACAAGATCCATATCATGAGCCTAATCAAGCTCATGGCTTATCATTTTCCGTACTTTGTGAAAAGCTACCTCCATCTCTTATCAACATCTATAAAGAAATGGAAACTGATTTAGGAATAAAAGTAGATCAAGATGGTGATTTAACTTATT
>JBJFEV010000081.1:0-7355 GCA_051891155.1 Bacilli bacterium | reverse complement strand
ATTCACGGACAAAAACAAGCATATGTCGATTTATAGTAACCGAATAACAAAAGTATTGAAAAAAAGCTCTCTTCCTAATATAATTATTACGTACATTAAGGAGGCTATTTAATATGGCAAAGAAAGTTACAGTTAAGAAAGATGTCTGCATCGGTTGTGGTTTATGCACAAGCACAGCTCCAGATGTATTCGCATTTGGTGATGACGGATTAGCAGAAGCAGTTGTTGCAGAAGTAGCAGCAGATTTAGAAGCAAGTGCTGATGAAGCAGCAGCAAGCTGCCCAGTTGCAGCTATTGAAGTAGAATAGTTTAAAACTATAAGACATCTGAAAAGATGTCTTTTTTTTATTTTTGATTTTTTAATAAATCTCTAATTTCTGTTAACAATTCTTCACTAGTTGATAAAGGAATTGGTTTCGCGGCTTCTTCCGCTGCTAATCTATTTGCTTCTTCCATTCGAGCTATGTACGCATCATATAAAGCTTGTTCTTTTTTTCTTAATTTAAGGCCATTTTCCACTTTAAATTCAATTCTTTTTGCTTGATTAGTCATCGCTTCATTTGCATCTTTAACTTTATTAAATGCTTTTACAATGGTAAATAAAACAATTGCCACTAAAAGAAAATTAATGATTGCCGAGATAAATGCTCCCCAATCAATATAAATAGATTTGGTCATATCCAAGACATTCGTAGCGTTTCCCGCCTCATCAAGAACCCAAACTTTTACAAGTGGTGTATACATTTTATTTAATGCTTCCGAATTTCCTCCACAAAGATAAAAAATAATTGAATTAATAATCGGTTTTAAAATTCCGTTAGATAAAGCAGTAACTATGGCAGTAAAAGCAGCACCAACAATAGTACCAACAGCCATATCCATCACATTTCCACGTGAGATAAACTTCTTAAATTCATCAATAAATTTTTTCATAAAATCCTCCTATCATATATCTTTATTTTATCATAATGTATATGTGTAAATAAATCCACTTCACTAAATATATAAGTCATTTATGTATATCCATTTTTGTAAGCATTTTCATAAAATGTACTTATATCATTTAATAATTATTTTTATTATAATAAGCCTAATATTAGGAGAATTACCTTATGAGAAGAACTATATTAAGCGAAGAAGAAATTCAGACTATTTGCTCAATGATAGGAAGACAATTATCTTCCCGTTACAAATTTTCTGACGAACCTCCTGTTGCTATATGCGTTATGAATGGAGCGGTCCCCTTTGCATCAGATTTATTAAAAAACATCAATATTCCTTTAATAATTGACTATATTCAACTTAGAACATATAAAAATGTAGAATCAAATGGCAATGTTGTTATTCATAAAGATATTTCCATCGATTTACAAAACAAAGATGTTATCATTATCGAAGATATTGTCGATTCAGGAATATCATTAAATTTTTTGGTCGACTATATCAGCAAGAAATATCGCCCAAAAAGTATCGTAACCGTTTCTTTAATTTCTCGTGTATCAAAAAGAAAAGTATCTGTTAAACTAGACTACTGTGGCAAAGAAATTGATGAAGATTCATTCTTGGTTGGTTACGGTCTAGATTATCATAATATGTTTAGAAATATAGGATATGTTTTTATTCCAGATCAACAAGAAATTGATGAATGGAACAAGTTATCCAAATAAAAAAGCATAAAGAAAACCGGCTTTTGTCAGCCGGTTTTTTTACATGCCTAATTAATCTCTAAATGGTTTTCTTCCAGCATATGAAGTATGTAATAATTCATGTGCTTTATGAGAGTTTGGCTCTCCTAAGAATTCTTTATATAGATTTTGAATTTGAACATTATTATGTGATTGTCTTAATGTTAGTCTTTCGTCTTCAGAATATAGTGCATTAGCACGTTTTTGTCTGTAAGTATCTAAAATATCAACATCTTCATCTTTTAAGAAGCAAGGTTTGACATAAGATTGTCCACCACCATTAATACATCCACCTGGGCAACACATAATTTCAATAAATGTGTATTTTGATTTGCCTGCACGAATGTCATCTAAGATAGGTTTTGCATTTTTCATACCTGAAGCAATAGCGACATTGATTTGTTTTCCGCCTAAAGTGAATGAAGCTTCTTTTAATCCTTCTAAGCCACGAACTTCTTCAAATTTAATTGCTTCATGTTCTTTACCTTCAAGGACAAAATATGCAGTTCTTAATGCAGCTTCCATAACGCCACCTGTAACACCGAAGATAACACCAGCACCAGAATACTCACCAAGTAAATCTTGATCAAATTCTTCATCAGGTAAACGTTTAAAATCAATACCTGAACGCTTGATTAAATCACCTAATTCTCTTGTTGTTAAGACTGCGTCAACATCCTTAATACCATCTTTTTGAAGTTGTTCTCTTTCTTTTTCAAACTTCTTAGCGGTACAAGGCATAATAGAAACAACAAAGATATCTTTTGGATCTAAACCATTCTTTTGTGCAAAATATGATTTAATAATTGCGCCTTCCATCTCATGAGGAGATTTACAAGAAGATACATGATCAAGTAAATCTGAATAATAATATTCAGCATAATTAATCCAACCTGGAGAACAAGAAGTAATCATTGGAAGAGATCCATTATTCTTAATTCTATTTAATAATTCTGTTGCTTCTTCCATAATGGTTAAGTCTGCACCGAAGTTAGTATCATAAACACGATCGAATCCTAAACGTTTTAATGCTGCAACCATCTTACCAGTTACTGGTGTACCAACTTTCATACCAAATTCTTCACCTAAAGATGCTCTAACAGCAGGAGCGGTTTGAACAACAACAAATTTTCCTTCTGCTTTTGCTTTATCAATTAAGTTGATTTCTGATTTTTCAATTAATGCACCTGTTGGACAAACGTTTACACATTGACCACATAATAAGCAAGGAGATTTAGCAAATGAACGATTGCCTGCTGGAGCAACAATAGTATTAAATCCACGATTTTCAAATCCGATAATACCATTACCATGTGCATCAGCACATCTAGCTACACAACGTCCACATAAAATACATTTTGATGTATCACGAATAATAGAAGGAGTTAAATCATCATATGTAGTAGGTGTCTTTTCACCCGCAAACATATTTTCTCTTGCTCCTACAAGTTTTGCAACATGCAATAATTCACAATTACCATTTTTGCGACATTGTTGGCAATTTTGGTTGTGATTGGAAAGTAATAATTCAACAGAAATTCTTCTAGCATTTACAGCGCGAGGAGAATTAATCTTAATTTCCATACCTTCAGCTACTGGGAATACACAAGATGCTGATAAGCCTCTTGCTCCTCCACCTACTGCTTCAACTAAACAAACACGGCAAGATGCTTTAGAACATTGGCCATGATTGAATGCACATAATGAAGGGATTTCATATCCACAAAGTCTAGCAGCTTCAAGAATTGTTAAGCCTTCCTCAACTTGATAGGAATGGCCTTCAATTTTAATATTAACTAATGCCATAATATTTCTCCCTCCTAGTCCTTAATAATAGCGTTAAACTTACAATTTGCTTCGCAAAGTCCACACTTGATACATTTAGCAGCATTGATTACATGAATACGTAATGGGAATGTTTCTGGTTTTCCAACTGGAGCTTTATCAGTCTTTGTAATAGCGGATACTGGACAATTTCTTGCACACATTCCACAACCAGCACATTTCTCATCGATAATACGGTATTTCATTAAGTTCTTACATACATGTGCACTACACTTCTTATCAACAATGTGAGCAATGTATTCATCCATGAAGTTTGCCATAGTTGATAAAATTGGGTTAGCAGAAGTTTGTCCTAAACCACATAGTGAGTTAGATTTAACAGCGGCTGCTAATTCTTTTAGTGCTTCTAAGTCTTCCATTGTACCTTTACCATCAACGATACGATTCAAGATTTCAAGCATTCTCTTAGTACCGATTCTACATGGAGTACATTTACCACATGATTCATCACAAATAAATTCCATATAGAATTTTGCGATATTAACCATACAGTTATCTTCATCCATAACAATCGCACCACCAGAACCCATCATTGATCCAAGTGCAACTAAGTTATCATAATCGATAGGAGTATCTAAATTATCTTTAGTTAAACATCCACCTGATGGTCCACCAGTTTGGATTGCTTTAAATTCTTTATTATTTGGAATACCACCACCAATATCGTAAACAAGTTCACGAATTGTTGTACCCATTGGAATTTCTACTAAACCAACGTTATTGACTTTTCCACCTAAAGCAAATACTTTAGTACCTTTAGATTTTTCTGTACCATATTTTGCAAATTCGCTAGCACCATTTCTTAAAATGAATGGAACGCAAGCTAATGTTTCAACGTTATTAATAATTGTTGGTGAATCCCATAAACCTTTAACAGCTGGGAATGGAGGACGAGGACGTGGCATACCACGTTTACCTTCAATAGAATTTAATAATGCTGTTTCTTCACCACAAACGAAAGCACCAGCACCTAGACGAATATGAACATCGAATGAGAAATCAGTTCCAAGAATATGATCGCCTAATAAACCCAATTCTTTAGCTTGTTTAATAGCTACTTCTAATCTATGAACAGCAATTGGATATTCAGCACGAACATAGAAATAACCATTTTGAGCGCCAATTGCATAACCAGCGATAACCATACCTTCAATAACATTAAGTGGGTTACCTTCAAGAATGGAACGATCCATGAATGCTCCTGGGTCACCTTCATCACCATTACATACAACATATTTCTTTTCTGCTGTTTGGTTTAAAGCGAATTGCCATTTTCTACCAGTAGGGAATCCTCCTCCACCTCTACCTCTTAAGCCAGAAGCTAATACTTCATCAATAACTTCTTGAGGTTTCATAGTTAATGCTTTTCTTAAACCTTTATATCCATCGTATCCTAACGCTTCATTAATATCTTCTGGATTAATAACACCACAACCATGTAAAGCGATACGAACTTGTTTCTTATAGAAATTGATTTCGCTTTGTTTTGCTACTTTTTGTTTTGTAGCAGGATCAACGAATAATAATTCTTCAACGATTTCACCACGTTTAATATCTTGTTCAACAATCTTTTCTACATCTTCTACTTTAACTGCACGATATAAAGTATCTTCTGGGAAAATTTTAACGAATGGTCCTTGCGAACAGAAGCCAAAGCAGCCAACATGGTTAACACTAACTTTATCTTCTAAATTGTTTTCTTGGATCAATTGAATAAATTTATCTTTAATTTCATGAGAATGTGATGAGATACAACCTGTACCACCACAGATAACAATTGCTCTTTTACCTTTTTCAGTTGGAGCAAATTTTTCATCTAAGCAGGAAGAACAATGTTCAATCTTTTCATTTAATTCTTGTTCGTTCTTAATCATTAGTTAGCTCCTCCTTCTTCTTTTCTATATTCATCGATAATTCCAGCAACTTGTCCAACCGCTAGTTTTGGATAAACTTTACCATTGATAGATACAGCTGGAGCAATACCACATGCACCAATGCAGCGTAATGCATCAATCGTGAATAAACCATCTGTAGTAGTTTCGCCTGGATTAATCTTTAATAATTCACAGAACTTATCGATAATTTGTTGCGCACCTTTAACATAGCATGCTGTTCCTAAACAACAACCTATTACATATTTTCCTTTTGGTGTTAATGAGAAAAATGAATAGAAAGTAACAACGCCATAAATTTCCGCGACAGATAGTCCTGTTCTTTCTGAGACGATTTCTTGTACTTCTAATGGAATATATCCAAAATCTTTTTGAATTGCACTTAAAATCATCATCAATGGGCTTGGTTCATCAATATAATTATCAATAATTTGATTAATTTGTTGTACCGCAGCCTCACTCAAATGAGCCATAAGTAGTCCTCCTTTTAATTACTTATTACTTATAGTAATACATACATATTTATTCTACATTATTGTTTCAAATGAAACAACATATTTTGTAAGAGGTTTCTATATTTTTTGTTTATTTGTCGAAACTCATTTTATTTTATAAATTAAAAAAAGAAGGAAGAACGATGTTCTCCTCCTTTAAAATATTATAATCCCGCCTTTTTAAAGTTTTTCTTTCCTTTTTTCACTAGTAAGCCTTTAGATAAATCATCTTGCGAATAAGCCTTTTTGCAATCAGTTACTTTTTCATCATTTACTGATACTCCACCTTGTTCAACAGAACGTCTTGCTTCCGATTTGGAAGTAGCTAATTCTAAAGCCACTAAAAGAGATAGAATATCAATTTGTCCTTCTTGCAATAAAGAAGGATCAATTTTAGTAGTTGGCATATCTTTAACAGCATCTGCCCCTTTTGAAAATAAAGCAGTAGCTTGTGCGACAGCCTCATTAAATGCTTCTTCACCATGTATAAATGTTATGACTTCCCTAGCTAAGGCTTTGTGCGCTTCACGAAGTTCAGGATGTTCTTTATTTTTTCTTTCTAATTCTTCGATTTCTTCTTTAGATAAAAATGTTAAGAATTTTAGGTAATCAATAACTTTACTATCTTCGGAATTGATAAAGAATTGATACATTTCATATGGAGAAGTTTTCTCTCTATCTAACCATATTGCTTTTCCATTAGTTTTACCAAATTTTGTGCCATCGGATTTAGTTAATAATGGCATTGTAAAAGCATAAGCTTCTTTACCTTCTTTTCTTCTTATTAAGTCGATGCCAGCGGTAATATTACCCCATTGATCTTGACCTGCTACTTGGAATGTGACCCCTTTATTTTTGTATAGATACCAAAAATCATATGCTTGTAATGTCATATATGTAAATTCAGTAAATGTAATTCCTGAATCAAGTCTACGAGCAACGATGTCTTTAGCGAGCATTTGATTGATATTAAAGAATTTTCCAGTGTCTCGTAAAAAATCAATTATATTGATTTTGTTTAACCATTCAGCATTATTTACAACTTCAAAGCCAAATAATCTTTCCGCTTGTGCTTTTAAACACGCAAAATTGTGATTTACTTCTTCATAAGTAATCATTGGTCTTTCTGCATCTGGTTTTGGATCACCAATTAAACCAGTACCTCCTCCCACTAAAAGGATTGGGTGATGGCCCGCTCTTTTTAATCTTGTCGAAATTAAAAAACTTGAAAAGTGACCAATATGTAAAGAATCACCAGTAGGATCTGTACCTATATAAAAAGTCATACCTCCAGCATTTAATTTTTCTCTAACTGATGGATCAGATACATCTTTAATTAATCCTCTCCATACTAATTCTTCATAAATCTCCATTTTTTCCTCCTAAATAATAGGGTAGAGAGAAAATAAACAAATTTATTTTCGTCCCTCCCGTTGCAC
>JBJFEV010000080.1:0-7521 GCA_051891155.1 Bacilli bacterium | reverse complement strand
GATGATGGTGTTATGCCTCAAACAAAAGAGGCAATCGACCATGCTCGTGCCGCTAATGTTTCTATTATTTGTGCAATCAATAAAATTGATAAACCAACCGCTAATGTTGAAAAAGTAAAAGAAGAATGTATGCAATTTGGCTTGATACCAGAAGAATATGGTGGAGATGTTATTTTTAAAGAAATATCTGCTAAGAAAAATATCGGTATTGATGATTTACTAGAAACTGTTCTTGTTGTTGCGGAATTAAAAGAATTAAAAGCTAATCCAAAACGTTATGCAATGGGTACAGTTATTGAAGCTCAACTTGATAAAAATGAAGGTGCAAAAGCAACTTTACTAGTTCAAAATGGTACTTTAAAAACAGGTGATTCTGTTGTTATTGGTAATACTTATTGCCGTGTAAGAAAGATGGTTAATGAATATCGTAAGGTTCTTAAAGTTGCAGGACCAGCAACACCAGTAGTTGTTACTGGTATCGAAGGAGTACCTCAAGCTGGTGATCGTTTTATGGCTTACGAAGATGAAAAGATAGCACGTAATATTGCTTCCAAACGTGCTTTAAAAACAAGAAATGAAGAGATGCAAAAAACTTCAGCGATGACTCTTAATGATTTATATGATCAAATTCATACAGGTGAAATTAAGAATATTAATCTTATTATCCGTGCTGATGTTCAAGGCTCTGTAGAAGCAATAAAATCTTCATTAGAAAAGATTGATGTAGAAGGTATTAAAATTAATATTATAAGAGCTACTGCTGGTTCTATCACCCAATCTGATGTTCTTTTAGCAAGTGCGTCAAACGCGATTATATATGGATTTAATGTTAGACCTGATGCAGCTGTAAGACAAAAAGCCGAAGAAGAAAAAGTAGAAATCAGATTGCATTCTATCATTTATGCTTTAATTGAAGAACTTGAAGAAGCAATGAAAGGACTTCAAAAACCAATTGAACAAGAAGTCGTTTTAGGTTCAGCGGAAATAAGATCATTATTCAAAGCAAGTAAAGTAGGTACAATTGCGGGTGCTTATGTCGTTTCAGGTATTTTAAAACGTGAAGCGGGTATTAGACTTATCAGAGATGGTATTGTTATCTATACTGGAAAATTAGGTTCTTTAAAGAGATTTAAAGATGATGTTTCTAAAGTTGCAATGGGATTTGAATGTGGATTTACAATTGAAAATTTCAACGATATTAAAGAAGGAGATACTGTTGAAGCTTATGAAATTGTGGAAGTGGCAAGAGGATAATTCTTATGGCCAATAAACAACAAAGAATCGCTTCCTTAATTCAAAAAAATATTACAGACATCATTATCTTTGAATTAAAGAATCCATTATTTAAATTAGTCAGTGTTAATTCATGTGATGTTAGTAGAGATTATTCATACGCTAAAGTATACGTTTCTCATTTAGAATTGCAAAAAGTTGATGAGTGTGTGGAAGCGTTGAATAAATCAAAAGGATTCATTAGAAGTGAATTAGCTAAAAAAATGGATATTTATAAAGTTCCAGAAATTATCTTTATCAAAGATGATACTTATGATAAAGGGGAACGTATTGAAAACATTTTAAAAGAAATTAATAAAAAATAAAAATAAACCAGCTATATAGCTGGTTTTATGCTTTTTTATGGGTAAATTTAATAATTTTTTATTAAATTGTAAAAGTGGAGGATATTTACAATTTTCATTATATCGTTATAAAATATAGATATATGGAGGAAAAATCAATGAGAATTGCTTTGATTGCACATGATAAAAAGAAACAAGACATGACTGATTTAGCGGTCAAATATAAAGATATTTTATCTAAACATGATTTGTATGCCACTGGTACTACTGGAACCTTGATTATGGGAGAAACAGGGTTATCAATTAATCGAATGAAATCAGGACCAATGGGTGGAGATCAACAAATTGGTTCGATGATTGCTTGCAGTGAACTTGATTTAGTTATTTTCTTACGTGATCCATTAACCGCTCAACCTCATGAACCAGATGTATCTGCTTTATTGAGATTATGTGACGTGGTTAATATTCCTTTAGCTACTAACCTTGCTTCCGCGGAAATTATGCTGACAGCTTTAGAAAGAAATGAGATTCTAAATCGTAAAAAGTTTGAGATATAATTTAGGTCGTATTTAATAAATATTAAATACGATTTTTTTGAAAAGAATATAAAAAAAAGAACTTTATTAAAGTTCTAATTTATATTTATTAAAGAGAGTTTACAGATTTAGCTAAGCTCGATTTTTGTCTAGCAGCTGTATTTTTGTGTTGGATACCTTTTGTTACTGAAGCATCGATTAGTGATTCTGCAACTGGTAATAGTTTTAAAGCTTCTTCTTTATTTTTTGCTTCAACTGCTTTCTTAACTGCTTTGATAGCTGTTCTCATGCTTGACTTAAATGAAGAGTTCATTTGTCTTGCTTTTTCGTTAGTTTTAATTCTAGCGATTTGTGATTTGATGTTTGCCATAATGTGTTCACCTCTTTCGTTTCGTACTTTATCGACTTGTTGATTTTAGCATATTTTTATTATCGTTTCAATGATTTTTATTCAATTTGGAAATACTATTTTTTGTAGGTGAATAAAATGAAAGAAAATAAAGTTAAAAAGTCTTTAAAGTATGATTTTGCGGATGAGATTGTTGACCAAAATAACAAATATGATTTTATACAACAAAAAGTGTTCTCATATGAAAAATGTCATGTTATACAAACTACAATTTTGAATGATAATAATATATTTAATAAAAAAAGAGGAATATATTATTCTATTGAATTTCAGTCCTTAAATGACAAAAAAACATTTCTTGAGGTATCGGAAACTATTCAAAAAATTGTTTCTAAGTTAATTAAATTAAAACTTAAATCAAGAAAAAAGAAAATATTGATTGTAGGATTAGGAAATGAAGAATATGCACCTGATTCATTAGGCCCACGGGTAGCAAAAGAAATAAATGTTACTTTCCATTTGGATGATACTTTTGTAAATCAAATTGCTTCATTTGTACCTCTTGTAAAAGGTGTGACTGGCTTAGAATCATTTGATGTAATAAAAAATATTGTACGATTTCATAATTTTGATATTGTTATTTGTATAGATTCTTTAGCAACATCGTCTTTAGATAGATTAAATAAAGTGATACAAATTACCGATACTGGGATAATTCCTGGAAGTGGTATTTCAAATTATCGAAAGGAATTATCTTCAAAAAGTTTAGGAATTCCTATAATTGTAATTGGAATAGGGACAGTAATTCCATTAAAATCGATAGTTTATTCTCTTTGTGAAGATATTAATAAAATCGATTCAGAACTAGTGGATGCCATTGAAAACGAAAAAAATAATATGATTTTTGCTTTGAAAGACATAGATAAACAAATGATGGTTCTAGTAAAACTTATTTCTTACTCACTGAATAATTTACTTTGCCCAAAACTTCTTTCATCCTTCGACAAATAAAAAGGAACAAAGAAAATATACTTTATTAAAAGGAGTGTAGGCATTATGAAAAACTTTATTAGAGATGGCATTATTCTTCTAGTTATCATTATTGTAGTATCTTCTCTTCTTGGCGCAACTCAAAATTCTACTTCTTCACAAAAGCAAGAAGAAGTACAAAGTGAAATAATAATTTTGGAAGGGAATATAGATTCTTCATATGTAATTAAAGATGGAAATCTTTCTAGTGATGAAGAAAAATCATCAAAAGGTAATTCTTTTTCTAAAATAGGTGAAACTATCTCCCAGATATTTATTACCTTAATAACAAAAATTGTCGAATTTATAACCACGATAATATATAAGATTATGAGTTAGTATTTATCTAGATTTTACTTACTTTATTTGCTAAAATAATAAAGCAAAGTAGGTGATTTATATGTGTAAAAATAAAAGAATAGTTTTTATGGGAACACCAGAGATAGCTGCCTATGTATTAGAGGGACTTATACAAAATGGTTTTAACATTATCGCAGTAGTATCTCAAGAAGATAAACCAGTAGGAAGAAAAAAAATATTAAAGGAAGTTCCGACAAAAGCGATAGCTAAAAAATATAATTTACCGGTATATCAACCTCATAAAATTCGTCTTGATTATGAATTTATGAAAGAATTACAACCAGACTTAATATTAACGTGTGCATATGGTCAAATTGTGCCTCAAGGATTATTAGATATTCCTTTACTTGGTTGTTTAAATTTACATGGTTCACTTTTACCTAAGTATCGCGGCGCATCTCCTATTCAACAAGCCTTAATTCATGGCGATAAAGTAAGTGGTGTCACGCTTATGGAGATGATCGATAAGATGGATGCGGGAAGAATGTACTATAAAAAAGAAGTAATTGTTGATGAAAACGACAATTATTCTTCTTTGTATCAAAAAATCTGTCAATGTGCACTAGCGGTTGCTTTAGAAGGATTACCTTTATATTTAGAAGGAAAATTGAGCGGTGAAGAGCAAAAAGAAGAATTAGTAACTAAATGTAGTAAAATCACTAAAGAAGAGGAACATCTTTCACTAGATTATTCTAAAGAAGAATTTGTTAATTGGGTGAGGGGCTTATCATACGAACCTGGTGGATATCTTCTTTTAGATGATCAAGTTTTTAAAATATTAAAAGCTCATGTTTATTCTTCTTCTACTTCTTCGCAAATAGGAGAAATTGTTAAAGCTGATAAAACGGGTTTAATTCTTCAATTGAAAGATGGCACCGTCTCTTTAGATGAAGTACAAAAGCAAGGTAAAAATAGAATGGATTATAGATCCTTTATTAATGGCAATCAAAATTTAGTAGGTAAAATTTTAAAATAAAAAAATGTTTAGGCTAATAAACCTAGACATTTTTTATTTCAATGAGTCAAGAGGGAATTTAGAAGTTAAATCTATGACTTTATTTCTTATTTCTTGTAGTTTTATTTCATCATCTTTATGCGTCAAAGCTTCATCGATATATTCGACTACAAGAAGCATTTCTTTTTCCTTAAACCCGCGTGTTGTAACTGCAGGAGTACCTACACGTATACCACTTGTCACCATTGGTTTTTGAGAATCATTTGGAATAGAATTCTTATTGACGGTGATGGAAACCTTATCAAGGATCGTTTCCGCTTCTTTACCAGTAATGCCTCTTGAAGAATAAACATCGATCAAGATTAGATGGTTATCTGTTCCACCGGTTATTAGTTTATATCCTTTTTTTATAAAGGCATCAGCCATGACTTGGGCATTTTTAATTATTTGTTGGCAATAATCTTTAAATTCTTCTTTTAAATCTTCTCCAAATGCCACAGCTTTTCCTGCTATTACATGACATAAAGGCCCTCCTTGAATACCAGGAAAAACATTTTTATTTACGCTTTTAGCTATTTCTTCGGAGTTTGTTAAGATGATACCGCCTCTTGTACCTCTTAATGTTTTATGCGTGGTAGATGTGACAATATCAGCATATTCACATGGATTTGGATGACATCCTGTAGCTACTAAACCAGCAATGTGAGCCATATCAACCATTAAGTAAGCTCCAACTTTATCAGCAATTTTTCTAAATTTTTCAAAAGAGATAATACGAGGATAAGCTGATGCACCGGCGACAATTAATTTTGGTTTTACTTCTAATGCAATTCTTTCTACTTCATCATAGTCGATATATCCTGTATCTTTATTTACACCATATGAATAACATGTATATGTTTGACCGGAAAAAGATAATTTATAACCGTGAGTTAAATGTCCACCTGCATCTAAAGACATACCAAGAATAACATCTTTATCTTGCAGTAAAGCGCGGTAAGCAGCCATATTTGCTTGAGAACCAGAATGAGGTTGAACGTTTGCGTATTTTACTGAAAATAATTTTTTACATCTTTCAATGGCAATATTTTCAATTTCATCGACGTTAACGCATCCTCCATAATATCTTTTTCCTGGATATCCTTCAGCATATTTATTAGTAAGGATAGAACCAACTGCTTCAAGCACTTCACTTGAAACATAATTTTCAGAAGCGATTAGTTCAATGTTATTCATTTGACGTTTCTTTTCTTTTTCAATAATATCAAAAATTTCTTTATCATTCTTTTCTAACATAATATTTGTCTCCTTTTTATATATATGTAATTTATTTATATTGTTAATTCATATGCTAATCTAGTTGGATCAATTTCATCTCTTTTTAAAGTGATAATACCTCGATATACAAAACCATTATTTAAGCAAAGATGTTGCATTGGATAATTGACTTTATGAGTATCTATTTTAATTGATGTACAATGATATTCTTTAGCTTTATCTATTGCAAATTTCATTAATGTATCACCTAGTTTTTTTCTGTGATAACCTTCTCTTACTGCGATACGATGAATTTGTAAATCATTTGTAGATGGATAGTTTTGCCACTTTCCTTCAATATCAAGATAATTTGGATCGATACCTTTTATTAATGAAGCGATAGCTACTAAGCAATTTTCTTCATTAAATAATCCAAAGCAAGAACAAGAGGTAATATCATTTAGCATTGTATCGATGTTTGGATATCCTTGTTGCCATTGAAGAGAATTTTTACTTAACAGTTTTTTAGCGTCGTTAATTATCTCCATTACTGAATCGATATCATTAGGAGTTAATAGTCTAATATTCATATGAAATACCTCTACTCGTAATATTATATTATTGTTTGAATATAAGAATCCATTAAATAAAAAAATTTTATGAAAATTATTTATATATATGTAAGTATGTAAAAAAAAGATTTTTCTTATATAAAAATGTTGTTGGAAAGTGTAAAAAAGTGTTTCTAAAGCGGGTAAAGTCCATCGTTTTTTAAAAAATTGTCTTTTTTTCATATTTTTTTTATTTAGTGGGTTGAGTTTTTAAACTTATTTATTTATAATAGTTTTAACAAGCGGGAAAGCGCTTACGCGTTTTTGTATTGTGGGGGTAAATAATCATGGCTAGTAAAAAAGAAGAACTTCAAAATCAAATAAAGCAACTTCAAAGGGAACGCAATGATGCTCAATATCAATTATCTCAATGTGGTATTTTCCAAGGCGGTAAGAAAAAAGAACTAGGAAAAAAGATTGAACAAATCAATCGTAAAATTGCGGATATCCAAAATTTAATTGAAGGTGTAGGATTTTACGCTGCTAATAAATAGTATCTTTAATTATTTTATTATTTAAACTATAAGAGTTGGGAGCTCCTTATAGTTTTTTTTATTGTTAAAGAAAAATAAAAAATCTCTGATATGCATCAGAGATATGTTTACTTAATGGTGGAGCTGAAGAGGATCGAACTCTCTACCTCCTGAATGCAAATCAGGCGCTCTCCCAGGTGAGCTACAGCCCCATTACGTTCAACGCTTTTTATTTTAGTAATATACATAATAATTGTCAATAAATTTTGTAAAAAAAATAAAAAAACTTGATGTTTAATAACACCAAGATTAATTATCATAATGGTGGAGCTGAAGAGGATCGAACTCTCTACCTCCTGAATGCAAATCAGGCG
>JBJFEV010000079.1:0-7585 GCA_051891155.1 Bacilli bacterium | reverse complement strand
TATTACTTTTTAGAAAATTACTTAATTTCCTATTGTTTTTTAATAGTTAGTCTCCATTTAAAATTAAGCCTAAAGAAAATAGCAATACCACTAAAGAGGAACCACCATAACTTAGTAATGGCAAAGTGATACCCGTTACTGGAAATAATGATGTGACGACACCTAAGTTAATTATTACTTGAATCATAAATAAAGAAAGAATTCCACATGATATATATATTTTAAACTTGGAAAATTCATTTTTTATGAGCAATATACAAAGATAAAATAATAGGGCGTACAAAACTATAATACCAAAGCCTCCAATAAATCCAAATTCTTCTACAATTATGGAATAGATAAAATCTGTTTGTGGCTCAGGTAAATAATAATGATTTTGCACCGAACCTGAAACTCCTTTACCTAATAAACCACCTGGTCCTAACGCAAATAAAGATTGGATGATTTGAAATCCGGAGCCTAAAGGATCAGAAAAAGGATCTATAAAAGAGGTAATGCGCGCTAAACGGTAAGGAGCACTGACAATTAAGGCAATCATTGCTACTAAACCGATACCTAAAGCAATAATAAAATACCTATATTTTAATTTAGTTAAAAACAATAATAGAAAAACAGTTGCTAAAGTAACAACGCACGTACCAAAATCAGGTTGTATCATAATTAAGCCAGTACCTATACCTAAAAAAATAAAAGGTGGAATGAAAGACTTTATACTATTCGTTCGCATATAGTTTTCATCAATATTTTTAGCAAAATAACATATAATTGCTATTTTAAATAATTCGGAAGGTTGGAAAGAGAAAGAGGAAAATCCTAACCATGAAGAAGATCCTCCTCTTTCTAAACCAATGCCAGGAATAAGAACTAAAACAAGTAAAAACAAGGTTATGATTACAAATATTAGAGAATATTTTTTTAAAATATTCATATTGATTTTAATTCCTATAAAAAGAGCGACAAATCCAATTACAACATAAATTAATTGACGCTTAAGATAATAGAATTCATCATTATATTTAAATTTAGACCAAATAGAAGAAGCTTCATAAACCATAAAAATTGAAAACAAGCAAAAGAATAAAATAATTATTAAGATAATTATTCTAGTTTGTCTTTTATTTAAAACCATAGATCAATTAGTCTATTAAAATGTTCTCCTCGATGCTTATAGTTTATATATTGATCAAAGGATGAACATCCAGGAGAAAAAATAATAATCTTTGCTCCTTTTACAATTTTTATATGAAGCATTACCTCTTCTAATGAGGAAAAATATAATCCTCCTATTTCTTTTTGAATTTCTTCTCCATCTTTTCCAAATGAATAAATTATGTCATCTTCATTAACTTTCAAATTTTTAAATGAACCTGATTTATTTATTCCGCCAAGTATGATTATTCTTTTTTCATTTTTAAATTCTTCTAAGCATGCATTCGTTGCACTTACGGATGTACTTTTTGAATCATTAACAAATAAGTATGCGCCTTTTTCAATCTTTTCTTGCCTATATTTTGGTATAGAAAAAGAAGATAATTCATTGATGATTTCTTTTTCTTTTAATCCGAGTAGTTTCCCCACCATTATCGTAGTACAAGCATGTTTATTAAGAATGGAATTATCAAAAATATGATAATTTTGCTCACTTTTTTGAAATACATTTAATCCTTTATTATTATTTTCATAAATTTTGTATTTACTATTATAGTTAAAGAGTTTTAATTTTGAAGCAAAATATACATCCTTAGAATAAACTTTGTTTAAATGATTTTCTTCTAAGTTAGTAATAATTGCTATTTCAAAATTAAGGCTATAAGTGTCCTCTAATTGAAAAGACGAAAGTTCTAATACGACATAATCATCTTCTAAGATATTTTCAATTTTACTAGTCAATGGAATGCCACAATTGCCAAGCATAAATGTTCTATATTTATTTTTTAATATATGATAAATCATCGAAACTAAAGTTGTTTTTCCATTGCTTCCTGTAACAGCAATAATATGGGATGTTTTAATTCTTCTTAATCCAAATTCAATCTCAGAAATAATCTCTTTGCATAAATACTTCATCAACAAGTAAATCTCACTTTGTGAAGAAATACCGGGACTTCTTATGCACAAATCAAAAAGAGGAAGACGTTCTTTAATATCAGATAAAGAAATATATCGCTTGTCATCAATGATTTTTTCATCATAAATATATATTTCATCATCTTGTAAGAAAGGTTCTATACTGCGAGTAGATATTCCATAACCTAAAAGAATTACTTTCATTTTATTACCTCAAAAAGCAAAGAAAATAAACTAAAAACCAAAGATAATACCATCATTATCATCACTACTTGATATTCTTTTAATCCTTTTAATTCAAGGTGATGATGAAAAGGAGTCATTAAAAAAATCCTTTTATGAAATAATTTAAATGAACAAACTTGTAAAATAACACTCAATGTTTCAAAAATGAATATCGCACTTGCGATAATGAGCATCATTTCTTTATGAAGTACTAATCCACTTATTCCTAATATTCCTCCCTCAAGAAGAGAACCGCAATCACCCATAAATATTTTCGCAGGATACAAATTTAAAAATATGAATCCTAAGGTAGCTCCAAAACTAGCGATCAATATTAATGAAACAGCATATTCTTTTTGCTCTAAAGAAACGATAATAAACGGTATGATTGATGATAGATATAAAAAAGAAGCCATTCCATCTAGACCATCTGTTAAATTAACCGAATTAGATATGCCAGTTAATAAAAACATTACCACTATAAAAATTAATGGTCCTAGTTTTAAAATAAAATTTTTTGATATCATGATTTCTTCTTTAAAAGATAACAAATCATATAAAATAAAAGCAAATAATAAAGAAATAAATAGTTCTAATAAAAATCGAATAATCGCTGATAAACCTAAATAATCTTGTTTAAAAACCTTAATAATATCATCAATAAAACCGATTAAGAACATTAGTAAACCAAAGCAATATATGACAAGCATCTTTGATGAAATCAATGAAAAATTAATCAATAAACAACTGGTTATACCACTAAAAATACCGCATCCACCTAAACTAGGTGTTTCCTTCTTATTTTGATGAGATAACGATAAATATTTGTTTATATTTTGACCGACTTTTTTCTTAATTTGCATTTTGATCAAATATTTATTTATAAAAAATGAAACGAAGAAAGCAAGGAAAAAAGTAATAATAACTCTTAAATAAATGGATAGTTCTGTAGACATTTATATACCTCTTTATAATCACTATAAGGAATCAAATTTCCTTCTTTTTCAATGTATTCTTCTCTTCCTTTTCCAAGAATTACAATCATCTTTTTTTCATCGACTATTGAAAAAGCGAGTCTTATTGCTAACGAACGATCTTTTTGAATAATAAATTTTTCTTTTTGTTGCCCAATGATATCCGTAATGATTTGATTTTCATCTTCAAAACGAGGATTATCATTTGTAATAATTATTTGTTGAGCATATTTTAAGGCTATTTCTCCATATTCTTTTCTCTTCTTTTTTTCTCTATCTCCACCAGCTCCAAAAATTAGTATGATGTCTTTTGAAAATAATCTTTTTATTTCCCTAAGAACACAATCCATCGATGAAGATGTATGAGCATAATCTATGACGACCAAAGGATTTTTGCTAACAACATCAAATCGCCCTTTTAAAGGAATAATCTTTTTGATTTTTCGTTTTAGTGATTTAATTTTCATATCTTTTGCTAAGGTAATTAAAGAAGTTATGTTTTCTAAATTTTGTTTTCCTAATAATTTTGTATGATATTTTTTTCCATCAAAAATAAACACTGTTCCTTTTTCATTCTCTTTCAAAATTTTATAATTGCCTTTTACAATAATTGGTTTTTCTTTTATTCTATTTCTATAATCTAAAAAATCTTTTCTCTTCATAATTATTTTAGAATTTGTACTATTTAAAAAAGAAATTTTACTGTTTTTATATGACTCAATATCTTTATGATAATCTAAATGATCTTCATAAATATTTGTTAAAATCTTATAATCAAAATTTAAATTATTTACTCTCCCTTCATTTATCCCAATAGATGAACATTCCAAAATAAGATAATCTAAATCATTGTTTTTATTAATTTCATAAATTAGTTCTTTATATGAAGGTGTGGTTAAATTTGATTTAATCGCATTTTTTTCGTTATAAACTGTAAAATTTTTCACGTTCTTTTTATCTAGAATTAATAATTGCTTAATAAAATCAGATAAAGAACTTTTTCCGTTTGTTCCAGTTATACCGATAAGATGGACCTTTTGCTTTAAATTTAAAAAACGAATAAATATTTCATTAATATGATTTTTTAAATCTGAAATATAATATGGTGAATTAGGTGAAGATGAAAAAACTAATGTCGCTCCATTTTTGATAGCTTCTTTAATATATTTATTCCCATTTGTCTTTTGCCCTTCTAAAGCGATGAATAATGAACCTTGCGTTACCTCACAAGAATTTAGACATACTTGTTTTATTTCCTCATGGTTTCCTTTTAATGATGGCAATAAAAAAGACAAATCATCTTTAATCATAAAATATCACCTGTAACATTATATGAAAGATTTGTCTTATTAATTATCACTAATATAAATTATTATTCCATCCAAGAAGGATCACTTGGATTGTTTTGAAACTTTTTGATTCTAGCAATATCTTTTTCTTCAATGTAGCCCATTTCATTACTAACTTTAACTAAAGTTGTAAAATTTGATAAGGAATGGTTGATAACATTAGCCTCTTTTAATCTATCGCTTCCTTTTTTTAGTTCATAAGAAAATATGGAGGCAATACCAAGGACATTACATCCCGCTTCTTTTAATATATTTACTACCTCAATAGAAGAACCCGCAGTTGAAATTAAGTCTTCTATAACCACAACATTTTTTCCTTTAGGGACGACGCCTTCAATTTGATTTGCTCTTCCATGATCTTTAGTGCCTCCTCGCACATATCCGATTGGAAGGTTTAAAATTTTGGAGACATAAGCAGCATGAGGAATTCCAGCAGTAGAAGTTCCCATTATAACTTCACAAGTAGGATAATATTCTCTAATGATGTCCGCTAAACCATTTTCAATTACCTCCCTAATTTCTGGATAAGATAAAGTTAATCTATTGTCACAATAGATTGGTGATTTAATACCTGAGGCCCAAGTAAATGGATCATTAGGTCTTAAAAATACTGCTTTTATTTTCAACAAAGAAGCAGCTACTTCGTACGATAAATCTTTATTCATTTAGTTAAACTCCTTTTTGCATTTTAAATACGCTTCTAGAGGATTTGTTGCCCCCGTAATACTTCTTCCAACTACAATGTAGGTAGAACCTAACTCCTTAGCATAACTAGGAGTAGCAATACGTTTTTGATCATTGGCCGCATCACTTGCAAATCTTATTCCGGGAGTGACAGAAATTAATCCTAATTCATTGATAAGTGGAGCTTCTAAAGGAGAACACACTACTCCATCTAATCCTGCTTGCTTTGCATTTTGAGCATATTTTTTTACTACTTCATTGATTGGTTTTTCAATCAATAATTCTTTTTCAAGAATTTCTTGTGAAGTAGAAGTTAATTGAGTGACGGCAATTAAACGAGTCTTTTTACCATTTTCACTCGCATCTAAGCCTCTTCTTGCTGCTTCCATCATTTTGATTCCACCTGCAGCATGAAGATTAGTAATATCCACTCCTAGTTCACCAATATTTCTCATAGCTTTTTCTACAGTATTTGGTATATCATGTAGTTTTAAATCTAAGAAAATTTTAAATCCCATTCCTTTAAGTTTTTTTACAAGTTCTGGTCCTTCCTTATAGAAAAGTTCCATTCCAATCTTCAAATAAGGATTATAACCTGCAAAAGGTTTTAAGAATTCAAACAATTCTTCTTGATTTGAAAAATCACACGCGATAATTACATCTTTCATTATTTTGCCCTCCCGATGATATCTTGTAAATTTGTGATATTTAATTCTTTCATTACTTTTGGTAAATCAGAAATAATTTTTTGGCAAGCATATGGATCAACAAGATTTTGTGCTCCAACCATGACAAGTGATGCTCCAGCATACATCATTTCGATTACATCATAAGCTGAAGTTACTCCTCCCATGCCGATAAGAGGAATTTTAACCGCTTTAGATACTTCATAAATCATATTAAGCGCTACTGGAAAAATACCTGGTCCACTGTAACCACCTTTTTTTACACTGATGATTGGTTTACCTGTTTTTAAATCAATGCGCATTCCCACTAAAGTATTTATCAAAGATATGGCATCAGCACCAGCTTTTTCAACCGCTAAAGCCATTTCTACTATGCTAGTGACATTAGGCGATAATTTGACAATCAATGGCTTTTTACAGATTTTTTTAACTTGTGAAACAAGCGAATAAGCAATATCTGGATTTACTCCAAACGCCATCCCTCCACCACTTACATTTGGACATGAAATATTTAATTCAACGGCAAATACATTGTCACAATTATTAAACTTTTCAACAGTTTTAACATATTCTTCAACGCTATGACCACCAACATTAGCGATGACTTTGGCATCATAAACTTTATTTAATTTTACTAATTCTTCACTAATAACTTTATCGACGCCTGGATTTTGTAAACCAATTGAATTGATTAATCCAGCTGGACATTCAGCAATGCGTGGTAAAGGATTGCCATAGCGAGGTTCTAATGTAGTTCCCTTTAATGCGATACTACCCAAAATATTAATGTCATAATAGGCAGCAAATTCATATCCAAAGCCAAAAGTACCTGAAGCAGGAATTATCGGATTTTTTAATTCATAATCTAAAAATTTTATTTTTGTATTCATTAAAAAATCACCTCGCTTGATTCAAATACAGGCCCTTCTTTACATACTCTTTTTGGTCCATTTATTGTTTGAATAGAACATCCCATACAAGCACCAAAACCACATCCCATTCTTGCCTCTAAAGAGACCACTCCTTGTGGATATGATAACGCTAATGATTGCAACATTTTATACGGACCACAAGCATAATAATATTCCATTTTAATATTATTTTCTTTGATACAATCTAAAACTGTACCTTTAATTCCTTTCGTTCCATCATCAGTACATAAGTAAATATCACATATCTTCTTAAATTCATCTAATAAAACTAAATCATTTTCACTTCTTGCACCATAAATTAAAGTTGGACGTATCCCTTTCATTGCATAAGATAATGCCAAACAATATAGAGGAGCAATCCCGATGCCACCACCTATTAAAGTAGGATGGATATTTTCTTTTATTTCAAAACCATTACCTAATCCTGTTAATACATCTAACAAAGTTCCTTTGGTTAATTGTGACATCTCTAATGTTCCTTTACCTAAAACTTTATAAAGTATATCAACATATCCTTCACCAAAATCAAATACTGATATAGGTCTTCTTAAAAAGAAGCCAGGTATGGTAAGATTAATGAATTCTCCTGGTCTTTTTATAGCGGAAGTATCACCTAGAAGACGCATGCGAAATATATCATTTCCTACTTTTTCATTAAGTGCTACTTT
>JBJFEV010000078.1:0-7670 GCA_051891155.1 Bacilli bacterium | reverse complement strand
AAGTATAACTTCTTCTTTTTTGTTTTGTCACCTACAAAAAATTAAAACAATCTTTAATTTTTAAAAAAATTGAAAAAAAATATTTCTTTATTTATAATTATAATTATGAAAGACATTAAAGAAATAGTCGCTACAAACATTAGCGAATTGAGAAAGGCATCTGGCTACACCCAAATTACTTTCTCAGAAAAAATTAATTATTCAAACAAGACGGTCTCTAAATGGGAAAGGGGCGAATCAACACCTGACATTGAAACTCTATTACAACTAGCATCTTTATTTGGAGTTTCACTTCAGTACTTTGTAGAGGAACATGATCAAAACGACAAGGTTATGAAAGCTAAGAGTCAAAAACCAAAGCTTCAATTATGCATTAACCTTCTTGCAATAGCATTTGTATGGATTCTTTCCACAATTATTTTCTTATATAACGCTTGCTTTGTTTCTCCAGCAAGTTTTGTTTGGCAGGTATTCCTATGGGCAGTACCAGCTTCCTGTGCTTTGCTTCAATTTTTTAATTTAAAATGGTATCACAACATTACATACGGGTTGGTACTTTCAACAATCTTTATTTGGACATTAATCGCTTGTATTTGCTTGCAATGGATCGAACTTAATCTTTGGCTATTATTTATTCTCGGAATTCCAGTACAAGTGGTATTAATTCTATTCGATTGGATGCAATACCTTTCAAGAAAACAATAACATAAAAAAGAATTGTTACTTTTGGTAGCAATTCTTTATTTTTTATCTACTTCATCACATAAATATGTGAGTTTTTTGTGATAGGTTTCTTCATAAACCTTAACCCAAGCTTCATAATTAATTCTAGTCATCTCCTCTTCATTCTCTTTGATAGATTTAGAAGGATCTGGATAGATTAAAGGTAAAATGTGACAAGTATATTTTTGTATAGGCTCTCCTAATTCATCTTTCCTATCACTATCTTCCATAGTGATGAAATACGAAATCATAGGAACATTGTTTTTCGCAGCATAATGACTAGCACCCACTCGATGAGGACGAGGCTTACGATAATTCCACCACATCGCTTGTTCAGGATAGACAAGAATCAAATCACCATTTTTCAAAATAGTATCTACTGCTTTATTAAATTTCATCATCGTCTTCATATTAGAAGATAAAGGAAGAGTAGATGCATTTTTTAGTAAAAAGCCAAAGAACCCTTTCATGTAGAAATTACCTTCCTTAACTACCCGAAATAATTTCTTCCCTTTTAAAAGATTACGAACCGCAATAGCGCCTGCTGATTCAAAATAATGAAAATGATTACCGGTGATAATTGCTCCACTTTTTAAGCCTTTTAAATTTTCTTCTCCAACGATTTTAAACTCGTTTTCTTTTTTTACCTTTTTATATAATAAAGAGACAAACATTTCCGCGATAGATGCTTTTACTTTAGTACTAAATTTCTTTTGTAAATAATCTACTTGGTCAGGCTCGATACTTTTAGAAGGAGAATCTTCTTCTACATCCTCAAAGAATGCTTCTCCCCCTCTTCTTTCTTTTTCTATAATCAAAGAAGCGATTTTTTCTCGATATTGCTTCTTTTGTTGCAACTCTAGTTCTTTATTTTTTGACATAATTATTCCGCTTGCAACGCTAAAACATTCTTAAATGAATTTTCATCTTGAAGGAATTCTAATGCTGATTCAACCATCTTTCTAGAACACTCAATATCTTCTTTTTGTTTTTCTTCTGAATAATCAGCTTGTCCTTGTTTTAAAGAGAAATAGAAAGGAGTTCTCACAGCATACTTCCAAAAATATTCTTCATATCTTACGCCTTTATATAACCAAGGTTTTAAAAACATATTATAGTGAATAATATGCAATTCATCTTCTTTTTTGCTATCCATCATCATTTTATTCCATGAAGAAGGTAAATGAAGAACTCTATTTTTACAAAGGGCATTCAAGTAATCTTGATCAGGAGCTACAGTTGAAAAACAATATGTATTAAGTAAATTAATAAATCGTTCTTCTATTTTAGCGTCCTTAAATGCTTTAACATTCATTACTAGCATACCTGAATTAAAATAGTCTTCTGCTTTATCCACACCTACATAATTAACAACATAATCTTTTAAATTTTCATCTAATGCAACTACCGCATCAGAAACAGCAGCGACAAGATTATCTTGTAAATCGATATGATATAGCTTACTAATATCATCTAACACGACCATATCAGAATCTAAATAGATAACTTTATCATAATCTTTAAAAATTGATGGAATAAATAATCTGAAATAAATAGATTCACTATAGTAATCTCTTAAATGTAAATTTCTTGTTAAATTTGATAATTTTCTTTTTACATTAATAAATTGAATTTTAACGTTATTATTGTTAAATTTTCTTACACAATTTTGATTTGCAACGCTGATTCCATTATGGAAAATATAAATTAAGTAAAAATATTTGTCTGATGAATTATCTATCAAAGATTTAATTGCTACTGATAGATAAGGGATATAATTATCATCACAGCTAAATACTACTGGGATTTCTTCTAAATGTAATTTATTAAATTTATTCATATATAATTTCTCCTTTTAATGTAAGATATTCATCTAGAATATCATCAAAATAATTTGTCTTTAATACATTTCTAACCTCTTCAACCATCCAAGGTTTAATATTCTGCGTAGAAAAATACGGAAAGAACTTTAACGTTTTTGAAAAATGACGTATAACTGTATCTTCTTTTTCCTTATGTTGTTCATTAAAACGATAAGGTAATAATTTCTTTTTGGTTACTAATTTATTAATTGCATCTTGATCAGCAAATAACATTTTCTTGGTTGCCACCATTTCGCGAGCTTTGGCAAACATTTTCGTTTCTCTTATTAATTTCATATTTAATAGAAGCACACCAGAATTTATGTAATTTCTACCAATAAATATATGACCATAATAATCTTTAACACCTGCTAGTTCATAATCTTCGACATCGATTGAATATAATTCACTCACATCATTAGTAAATACTACATCTGTATCGACATAAAGGACTTTATCCGGTATTTCTTTCATTGTGTCGGCATATAATCTTAATAGAGCATATGGTGTGTATCGATTTAATTTATTGACTCCGTTTTCCATTTCTTCCTTATATGAGGAAGTAAAATCAATAAGTGTTACCTTCGAATCACTATTTGATTTTTTTAATATACTTTCTAATTTCTCAGCTTGTACCTTACTTATGGGAATAAAATCTTTGTTTTGCTCTTGCAAATCCATAGTAAGGATAAATAAATTAATCGGTTCAGTACAATATTTAGAAACAGAGACACATATTATGATCATTCCATCAAGTACCTTCACATTTCCTGCACACATGAGATTAATCATGTTGTTCACCTTCTTTCTTTTTGTAGATGTGAACTTCATATGTAGAAAATTTACTTTTCTCTTTCATCGCATTAATTACTTGACTATGAAGTAATTCTTCTCTTTCTTTCAAGTCTAAACTCATATCCGGATAAAATGGACCATCTATATATGTCGTAACTTTAGGAAACGATGAAAACTTTCTTTTAGTGAATGTGTTGGTAAAGGCATATACTGGTGCTCCTTTAGTACACGGGTAGTGAAATGATACTTTATCATAATCACGAATTTTAGTATAAAAAGGCCAAATATGAGCTTCTGGATATATTTGAATCACTTTCTTGTGATCAATCAAATAAGAAATTGCTTCATAAAATCTTTTCATTCCTCGTAATGAAGAAGGAATTGGCAATGCACCATTCATCAAAATAAATGTTCTGCTCCATTTAGAAGCAATATTAGCTTTATTCACTACGACATAGACACCTTTTGGAAAAGCTAGCATAGAAGGGATAAAGGCATCTCCTCCCATAAGGGTGTGATTACCATACATAAAGTAACCTTGATTTTTACATTCTTTTAATGCCTTCTTATTAACCACCTTATGATGGTAGCGCAGTTTGGTATGCACAAAAGCAATCGGAGTCATAATTAGACGATACGCGATAAAGCTTAGCGCTTTATAAAATACATTCGTATGAATATATTTGAAGTTTTTATCTAACTGATAATCATCTTTTGATGATGTAAAGAAATCATAGTAATCATCTTCGTAAACAAACACTTTTTGTTTCATCTAGTTCCTCCTTTCGTTTTTGCTATCTTACCTAAAATTATTTTTTTTGAAAATGGTAAATGAATAATTCTTCTTTTATTCGATTTTTATTTTTTCTTCTTAAAAACGGAGAATGGTTTTTCCTTTTTAAGACTACATTAATGATAAATCATTATTTTATAAATTTGTGTAAATAGTTACTTGGGCCTTTTCTACTTGTTCAAAAAGCCAACTCTACTCGTTTTTTTGGTTCTCTACTAATAGTGTATTTATAAAAAAAGCCTATTTTTAGGATTTTTTTAAAATAGGATATTTTTATTTCTCTTCATTCTCCTTCATTTTTCTCTTTTTTAGAGATAAATTCTATGCTTCTTCTCATAGTAAAAAATTAACTCTATAAAAAGAAGAATTACTTTTTTAAAGGTCATCCCACATTGCAATAGTAAATAACTTTTCTCCTTTATCTTCATTTTTGGTTAATATATAATAATAATTTGGAAGAGGTGAGAATATGTTTTCTTGTTTTAAAGATAAAGATTTTCTTTGTAATTTTCTTAAAATCAGTTTGCCGGTAATGTTTTCTGCCTTTATCACCTTTTTAGTCACTTTTATCGACAATATTATGGTCGGTTCTGTATCAAACGAAACAGTGTCTGGTGTCTATGCTGCGAATGAAGTTACTTTTATTTTCGAACTTGGAGCATTTGGCATACTAGAAGGTGCTGGTATCTTCATCCAACAATTTAATGGTGCAAAAGACGAAGAACATATGAAGCAATGTTTTCGTTACAAAATCATCGCAGGTTTACTTTACCTAATCGTCGCTTTACCACTTGTATTTATATTTGGCAAATACCTCATCTCTTTATATTGTCAAAAAGATTCTGCTTATGAACTCATACTTTCAGAAGGAGTAAAATATTTAAATATTATTGCTATTTCATATATTCCTTATACTATCGGAACTTTTTATTCATCTTCCTTAAGAGAAATTGGAAAAACAAAATACGCTATGTATGCTTCTTTATGTGCAATTGCATGCAATGTAATATTTAATTTTATTTTTATAATTATCTTGTCTTGGGGAGGACAAGGAGCGGCCTTAGCCACATTTATAGCCCGCGTTATTGAACTGATTGTTCTTATCGTTATATCCCATCATAAAAAAATGTCTTTTTGCTATAATGCTTACCATAATTTCCATATTGATAAAGATTTAGTAAACAAAATCAATAAAAAAACTTCTCTATTCTTTATTAATGAGATTGGATGGTCAGTAGGTATCATGCTTCAATCGCTTGCTTTTTCCCAACGTGATGGAGTACTTGCTGCCATATCGGTTGTGACTACAGTGAGCAATATCATCCAAATCCTCATCAATGGTTTATCGATAGGAATAGGAGTAATGGTTGGCTCTTCTTTAGGAGCAAAAGAATATGATAAAGCTAAATATGAAGCGAAAAATCTAAATTTCCTAGGATTTTATAGTGCAGTCTCCATAGGAATTATCTTAATAGTTCTCTCTCCTTTTATTCCTCATCTATTTAATAAAGTAGATCCTCTCCAAAAAGCTTTAGCCACTAAATTAATTATTATATATGGTTGTTTATTATTTGCACGCATCCTTGCCACTTCCGTTTATTTCATTATGAAAGCAGGAGGTAAATCATTTATCACCTTCATTTTTGACACCGGTCTCATGATTGTTTTATATGTACCAGTGGCTTGGATACTTTCCTACTTCACCACTTTAGATTTACTATATATTTATTTACTTGTTAATAGTATTGACATAATCAAAATGATTATTGGATTAATATTATTTAAAAAAGTATCTTGGGCTGAAAATATAACCACGATTAAAGCATAACTTAAAAAAGATAGTATCGTGCCTATCGCACCGTACTATCTTTTTCTCTTCTATCTAGATAAATAAGTAAATATATAGCCAAAACCACATCGACTACATATACAAATAAGCCCAATAATATCAAGATCCCTTGTGATAAAGGAAATACTTTCTCTTTTATTAATCTTATGCTCATTCCAAGAGATGAAATACCAGTAAAAATAATGCAAAGAAGATCAATAATTATCGCCCATATAATAAATCCTATTCCCCATATGGACATAAAAAAACCAATAAATCCTAGAAAAAAATGAAATATATATCCAGGAATTTGTACGCATTTAGTTAAAGCGTTTATTCTAGAAGATTCAATTAAAGTATATTTTCCTCTTATACCTTGGATCATATTAATTAGGACAATCACTAATGATATCGCGTTATAGATAAGAGGAATGATAAAGAAAATTTCTAAAAGAACTTCATTATCATCTAAAGAAGAAAAACCTCCTATTATTAGAAAGAAAATAAAATATACTAAATATGCATAGGGATAAATCATTATGGGAATCATCTTTACATATTTTTTCATAGTTCTATTGCTCCTTTTTCTCTAAAAGTTCCATATAACGAATTGTCTTTTTTTCATACTCTTCGTTTAATTTATTTAATGAAGAACTTATTTCTTCCATTTTACTATATTCACTTTCTTCTTCAAGTAAAGAATTAAGTATTTCTATCTTCTTTTCTAACTCTGGAATCTCTTTTTCGAGTAAAGATAATTCATATTGATCTTTAAAAGAAAAAATATTTTTCTTTTCTTTATTAATTTCATTTTTCTTAATCTCTTGTTTTTCTTGTATTTCTTTTTTGTTTTGTTCATCTAAAAATTCTGAGAAGGATCCATTATATGTAATTATCCTTTTATTATCATAATAAAGAATAGAATCACATACCTTATCTAAGAAAAAACGATCATGGGAAATGCATATGATAGGACCGATAAACGATGATAAATATTGCTCTAATATCTCCATTGTATATATATCTAAGTCATTAGTAGGCTCATCTAATAATAAAATGTTAGGATTAGAGGAAAGCACTTTGACAAGTTGTAGTCTTCGTTTTTGACCTCCTGATAAAGTTTTAATTTGCGAATATTGTAATTTTCCATCAAACAAAAAACGTTCTAATAAGCTTTTGGCACTTATTTTCCCATCAAGTGTTTCAATTTCATTTGATTCCTTTAAAATGTAATCAATAACTCGAAGCGATTCATTCTCACAATCAAAGTGTTGTGAGAAATATCCTATTTTTAAAGTTTCACCTAGTTCTATTTCTCCGCTAGTTAACTTTTCTTCACCCATAATAATCTTAAATAATGTAGTTTTTCCACATCCATTGTCACCCACTAAACCTATATGATCACTTCTTAATAAACTTAAAGAAAAAGAAGAAAATATTTCTTTATCTCCATAACTTTTACTAGCGTTTTTTATATTGATTATCTTTTTGCCTAAATAGGTATTAACAGAAGAAAACTCAAATGATTTTGTTTCTTCAAATTTAATTTTACTCATCTCTTTAAAGCGCTCGATACGATATTTTTGTTTAGTTCTTCTTGCTTCTACTCCTCGAGTCATCCATTCATGATCGATGCGAAGCATCTTTTTGATACGACTCTCTTCTCTCT
>JBJFEV010000077.1:0-7747 GCA_051891155.1 Bacilli bacterium | reverse complement strand
ATAGGTTTTAAAATATATATTGGGAATAGGGGAAATGGAATTTTTATAAATTTTTTCAATTTTTATTTCATTCTTAAATAAGTAATGTATCAAATATTACAAAAGCATTTATTTCATGTTATCCTAATAAAAAAAGGGGATATTTATATGGATTTTTTTCATTTCGATAAAGACAACAATTTAGTGACAATATCAAATGCAATATTAGAGCATTTTGAAATAACTCCTTTTCATAATCCACATACTCAATTACGTGAAATCTTATCATCTAAACCTTATCAAAAAATTATTGTATTCTTATTTGATGGGCTTGGAAAAAGCATTCGTGAACTACATTTAAGGGAAAAAGATTTTCTAAGAAGAAATGAAAAATTTGTTATATCTTCTGTCTTTCCTCCTACCACTGTAGCCGCTACAACGGCCTTTTTAAGTGGCAAATATCCTTGTCAAACTTCATGGCTTGGTTGGGACCAATATTTTCCTCAACATGATGTTACTGTAGATATGTTTACAAATGCAGAAAGTTTTACAAAAGAAATAATAAAAGGTCCTCATCTAGCTAAAACTTATTGTCCTTATTCATCCATTATTGAATTGATTAATGAAAAAAATAAATATAAAGCAAGCATTGTTCAACCTTCTTTTATCGATCCTAATGGTGCTCAATCTTTCGAAGATTTTTTCTCTCTATGTGCACAAAAATTTAACAAAGAAGGAAATAATTTTGTCTATGCCTATTGGGCGGATCCCGATGGATTAATTCATAAATATGGTACCTCTCATCCTCTTGTAAAAAGATGTTGTAAAGATATAAATAAAAAAGTAAAAGAATTTGTACGTAAAAATAGCGATGTTCTTACTATAGTTCTTGCAGATCATTCCCTTGTTGATACATCTTTTCTTTATGTTGGTGAACATAAAGATTTTGTTAATTGTATCAATCATAATTTTTCTTTAGATTCACGAAGTTGTTTATTTTACGTGGATGAATCAAAAAGAGAAGATTTTGTTAAGGCTTATAATAAATATTATCAAAAAGACTTTATTTTATTGACAAAACAAGAAATTATTGATGAGCATATGTTCGGTTATGGAGAAGAACACCATCTATTTAGGGACTTTCTTGGCGACTACATGCTAACTTCTATCTCCAACAAAGGTTTTTCTTATACTTTAGATTGCCCGATGATTGGTGCACATTCAGGGTCACTTGAAGAAGAATCTTTAATTTCTGTCTCCATTTTCAATTTGTAAATATTAATTTTCTTTATCTTTAATTGTACACTTATAAAGTGTATAATTAATGCTAGGTGATGAAAATGTCATATAAAGCATTATATAGAACATATCGACCTACCACTTTTGAAGAAGTAGCAGGTCAACAACATATTGTAAAAACATTATCAAATGCATTAAAGGAAAACAAGATAGCCCATGCATATCTTTTCTGTGGTCCAAGAGGAACAGGAAAAACCACGATGGCCCGTTTATTTGCTAAGGCATTAAACTGTGAAGAAGGTTTTGGACATCAATGTAATCATTGTCAAAATTGTATTACTATTGGCGAAGGTTCTCATCCTGATGTTATAGAAATAGACGCTGCTTCTAATCGTGGCATAGATGATATTAGAGACATTATTTCTAAAGTCAAATATTCCCCTATCAAAGGAAAATATAAAGTCTATATTATCGATGAAGTTCATATGATGACTACCGAAGCATTTAATGCTTTATTAAAAACTTTAGAGGAACCACCTGCTCATGTCGTATTTATTCTAGCCACTACCGAGCCACATAAATTAATGCCTACCATTTTATCACGCGTTCAAAGATATGATTTTACCAAGATTTCTTCTTCAGACTTAAAGAATAATTTATTACGAGTAATTGAAAAAGAAAACATTGATGTCGATGAAGATGCTTTAGATTTAATCATTTCTTTATCCGATGGAGGAGGAAGAGATTCCTTATCGATGCTTGATCAAGCAATCGCTTACGCTGGTAATAAACTCGAACTTCACCATGTCCAAGAATTATTTGGATTATCGACCTTGGAAGAAAAAATGTCCTTAATTTATGCTTTAGATAATAAAGATGTATTAGGCTTTACCACTATTTTTGATGAATTATGTGATCACGGTGTTGATTTAAAACGATTGACTATTGACTTAATTGATGTCATCAAAGATTTGCTTATTTATAAAACAACTTCTGATATGTCTATACTAAAAGTGGTACCTCGAGTAATAGCAACTCAAAGTCCAGTAGAGAAAAATAAACTTCTATATATGATTGACGTCTTAATGGATTGTTATGGACAATTTAGATATGTATCAAATATCAAATCTTTATTAGAAATAGGCTTTATTAAAATTGCTTCTTTTGATGATGTTATCCCTATGTCACCTACTTCAAAAATAAAAGAAACAACTAAAACAAATATTATAGCAAATAAAAAAGAAGTTCCTGTCACTCAAGAGGTAGTTAAACCTGTACCTGTAGAGGAAACCAATCCAATAAAAGAAGAAGTAAAAAAAGAAGAGCCTAAACTAGTTAATGAAACTCCTTCTTTCTCAATTTCCCAATTGCCTTTTGATCCTAAGACAATTAATCCTCTTGTAGAATTAGATGGAACAAGTGTTGATTTTTCTGAGGATGATACAATTAACATCATGATTCAAGGAAGCAAAATAGAAAAAGCAGAAATAGTTGAGGCATGGAGCAAACTAAATGGATATATATCAATTCCTAAAATTGGTAACTATGTATCAGTACTAAGGAATTGCCAACCTCGTGTCGTAGCTAAAAACGCTTTAATTCTAGAAACAAGTTTTTCTAATATTGCTCGCAAAATCAATTTTAAAGAAAATCAAAAAGGCTTTTCAAAAATTATTGAAATGATAAGTGGAAAACAATTTATGGTCTTAGCTTTAACTAGTCAAGAAGCTATTGAAAGAATCAAGAAATTTTCTAATCTTCGTCAAATAAATCGCCTTCCTGAACCAAGGACTATTTATTTTGATTTTACTTATAATGAGAGACCAAAACCAAAAACTGCAACTCAATTATTTGCAGAAGAATTACAAAATAAGGAGAGATAAAATATGGATATGAATGCACTTATGCGCCAAGCGCAAGCTATGCAAAGACAAATGATGAAAGCTCAAAGAGAACTAGAGGAAAAATTATTTGAATTAGACTCTGCTGGAGGAGCAATTCACATTTCCCTTTATGGAAGTAAAAAAATCGAATCAATTAATATCGACAAAGACGCGATTGACCCTGAAGATAAAGAAATGTTAGAAGATATGATCAAAGTAGCTATCAATGAAGCTCTTGAAATGATTGATAAAGAAATCGAAAAGATTCAAGCTAAATTCACTGGCGGAATGAAAATGCCTTTCTAATATGTCAGAAATTCAAACGATTAATCTACTTATTGAATCACTAAGGAAACTTCCAGGAGTAGGAGTAAAATCCGCAGAAAGAATGGCTTATCAAATTCTTGATATGAAAGAGGAGTACATCCATCAATTCATATCATCTCTAGATGGGGTCATTCATCGAATTGGAAAATGCCCAGTATGTGGTTCATATATGGAGGACAATATTTGTCCTTTTTGCAATGATGAAACTCGTTCTGATTCAACTATTATCGTCGTTTCATCATATAAAGACGCCTTAGCATTTGAAAAATTAAAAACATTTCATGGTAAATATCATATCCTTAACGGCTCTTTATCACCAACAAAAGGAATTGGTATTAAAGATATTAACATCAACTCCCTTTTAGAACGTTTATCTTCATCTTCTATCAAAGAAGTAGTTCTCGCCACAAATCCAACGATTGATGGAGAAACTACAGCACTATATATTTCCAAATTATTAGAAAAATACCCACTTAAAGTCACTCGTCTTGCTTATGGCTTACCTATGGGAGGTCAACTTGATTATTGTGATGAATTAACATTAAGTCGAGCTCTTGAAGGTAGACTTAATATGAGAAAGGATTAATTATGCTTTTTATTACATTTGAAGGTCCAGAAGGAAGTGGAAAATCTTCTGTTATCAAAGAAATTACTACCCGCTTACAAAACGAAGGTTATAAAGTTGTTTTAACTCGTGAACCTGGTGGAACAGAAATATCCGAACAAATTAGAAATGTTATTCTAGATTCTAAAAACACGATGATGGATGCAAGAACTGAAGCACTTCTTTACGCTGCTTCTAGACGTCAACACTTAGTAGAAAAGATATGGCCTTCCATCAAAGAAGGAAAAATCGTTATTTGCGATCGTTATCTTGATTCCTCTTTAGCTTATCAAGGATACGCTCGTGGACTTGGAATTGAAGAAATACTTAATGTAAATTCATACGCTACAGAAGGAACTTTTCCTGATTTAACTTTACTACTTGACCTAGATCCTCAAATCGGTCTAGATCGTATTGCAAGTAATAAAGGAAGAGAAGTAAATCGTTTAGACAAAGAAAAATTGTCCTTCCATCAAGCGGTTAGAAAGGGATATCTACAATTAAGCGAAAGATATAGTGATCGTTATCAAGTTATTGATGCATCCGCTCCTTTAGATAAAGTTATAGAAGATACTTATAATGCAATCAAGAAGAAATTAGGTAAATAAAAATTATGAATTATGATGAGTACTTAAACAAATATCAACCATATATATATAACACTTTTATCAATTCTTTAAAATTTAATAGAGTGTCACAAGCATATTTGATAAAAGGAAATGATGGAACACCTACACTAGATATTGCCCTTTTTCTAGCGAAGACATTAATCTGTGAAGATCCATCTCCTTTAGCGTGCTCATCTTGTTTAAACTGCATTCGTTTTGAAGAAGGTAACTATGCTGACTTTATGTTAATTGATGGAGAAAAAAACACTATTAAAGTTTCAGACATAGAAAACCTACAAAAATTTTTATCTTCTTCATCCTTAGAAAAACAAGGTAAAAAGATTTATATCATTAATTGTTTAGAAAACGCTAATAAAGAATCAGTTAACGCTTTATTAAAGACACTAGAAGAACCAACTAGTTCCGTCTATGCTTTTATTACTACCAAAAATGAAGCAAAACTATTACCCACTATTATATCGCGTTGCCAATTGTTATCATTGCTTCCAGCCAATAAGTCAGTAATCAAACAAAACGCTATAAACGAAGGCGTTATGCTTGAGGATGCCGATATACTTTCTTATTTCTATTCAGATATAGAAATAATAAAGCAAAAAGCAAACGATGAAAGTTATCAAGAGCAAAAGAAATTATTATATGAAACACTTAATGCATTATCATTATCTAGTGAAGAAGCAATATATTACGCACAAAATACGCTTATAAAAAAAATAAAGACAAAAGAAGAGGCAAGATTATATATTGATTTACTAAGTATCGCTTTCAAAGATATGCTTCGTATAACACACAATCAACCATTAATTCTAGAAGGTGCTAAAGAACAGATTTATTCTTTATCAAACAAATATAAAAATATATCTCAAATCTACTTAGAGATAATGTTAAGTCGAGGCCAAATTGAAGATAACGTCAATTTATCCTTATTACTCCAACATATATTTATATACATTAGAAAAGAAGGAGGATTCACTCATGGAAGAAATTATAACTAATAACGATGAGCAAGAAGAAACTCAAGAAATTATAAAAATCAAAACTAATTTAGTTAATATTTTAGTATATGCAATGAAAAAGGCTTTTTTCTTCACCACAGATGATATTTCATTAAAAATAGGTGACAAAGTAATTGTTGAAACATCACGCGGTTTAGAACTTGGTGAAGTAATTTCTTCATGCGAAGAAAAAGAAATTTTATCAACTGATGAATTCCCAAAATATGTCAAGATGGCGACAGACCAAGATTTGTTTGCCTATGATGTTTTAAGAAAAAAAGGTGAAGAAGCTATCAAACAAACCCAAGAAGAAGCTCGTAAACTTAATCTTGATATGACAATCATCTCCGCAGATTATACAATTGATGCCACTAAAATCATTATTTGTTATCTTTCTGATGCGCGCGTTGATTTTCGAGAACTTCTTAAAAACTTAGCTTCCATTTTCCATAGCAGAATTGAACTCCGTCAAATAGGAACACGTGATAAAGCCAAAATGATTGGTGGAATTGGAATATGTGGATTAAAACTATGTTGTTCAACATTTTTAAATGAATTCGATGGAATTTCTATCACTATGGCTAAAAATCAAATGCTCGCTTTAAATATTCCTAAATTATCAGGTCACTGTGGTAAATTAATATGTTGTTTAAAATTTGAAAACGATGCTTATTTAGACGCTCAAAAAGATTTACCTCGTGTTGGTTTAAGAGTTAAATATAATGATGAAGTTTATAAAATTACTTCTATGAATGTCATCACGCGCATGATTCGATTAGAAACAAAAGAAAATGTAGTCACTGTTCCATATGAAGAAATTAAAGATAAAATTCTACCTAAAGATTATGCCGCTAATCAACAAGCTTTAGCGCAAAAGAAGAAAAAAGAACAACTTCAAGAAGAAAACAACAACAATAATAATAAGGTAGAAGAGCCTACAAAAGAAGAAACATCTACCCCTACTATAGAAAATAAAAATCAAAATCCAAATAATAGAAGAAACAACTTTAAACGTAAAAACAATAATTCTCAAGGAAAAAAACAAAATGAAAAGAATTAAATCATTTGAACAAGATACCCTTCTTTACGTTATTTCTACACCTATTGGTAATTTAAAAGAGTTTTCTCCTCGCGCAATAGAATGTATTAAAGAATGCGATTATATCGCTAGTGAAGATACTCGTACTACTGCTCTTCTTCTATCAAAATTCAATATTAGTAAGCCTTCTATTTCTTATCATGAACATAACGAACAAGAAGCATCAAATAAAATTATCACCCTTTTAAAAGAAGGAAAGAAAATTGGATTAACTTCGGATGCAGGATATCCAGGTATTTCTGATCCTGGTTCCATTTTAATTAAACATTGTATTGAAGAAGATATACCAGTATCAGTGATCAATGGATCTAACGCCTTTATTCCCGCGCTTGTTGGTTCTGGTTTAGATACATCGCATTTCTATTTTCATGGTTTTCTTCCTAGTAAAGAAAGCGCAAGAAAAAAAGAATTAGAAGAAATAAAAAACAAAAAAGAAACTCTTATTTTCTATGAATCACCTCATCGCATTTTAGAAACATTACAAAATATGCATTCTATCTTAGGTAATCGTCGTGTTTCCATCGCTCGAGAAATCACAAAACTGCATGAAGAATATATTCGTGGCACCTTAGAAGAATTAATTTCTCTTGATTCAGTTTCCTTAAAAGGAGAAATGGTCATAGTGGTCGAAGGAAATAAAGAAATTAAAATGTTAAGTGAAGAAGATATCATCGCTATTTTAAAAGAAGAACTTGCCTCTGATAAATCAAAAAAAGACGCGATTAAAGAAGTCGTAGAACAATATTCTTTAAAGAAGAATTATGTATATCTCTTAGCTAGTAAATTATAAAAAAAAGCTGTAGTAAATTGCTTTATAAGTCAATTTATTACAGCTATTTATAATTTTATACAAGGTTCAATAACTTTTTTATTTATTTTGTTATTTTCTTTTTCTAAATAATAAGCATTTCCATCTTCACTAGAATAAGAGCATTCAATGTTCCCTTCTTCTATTTTTATCATAGCATTATCTTCAATTCCTAGCACGCGTATAG
>JBJFEV010000076.1:0-7880 GCA_051891155.1 Bacilli bacterium | reverse complement strand
GAATAAATAATAGGAGTATGCATTATGTCAGAAAAAAACTATAAATACGATGTTGATGATTTAATTGATAGATATCCTGAATTATTGATATGCAAAACTGATATACTTAGTGCATATCAGTTGTTAGAGGAATGTTTTGCAACAGGACACAAATTATTAATTTGTGGCAATGGTGGTTCGTGTTCTGATTCAGAACATATTGTTGGCGAACTTATGAAAGGTTTTAAAAAAAGACGACCAGTGTCAAAGGAATTCGCTGATAAACTAAAGGTAATTGATTCAGTTAGAGGAGAAGAACTTGCAAATAAATTGCAGGGAGGGCTACCTGCGATTGCATTAGATGGACATCAAGGACTAAATACAGCATTTACTAATGATGTTGATAATGGTGGATTATTAACCTATGCTCAACAAGTAAATGGGTATGGTAACGAAGGTGATGTTTTATTTGGAATATCAACTTCTGGTAATTCAAAAAATGTAATGTTTGCAGTTGTAACCGCAAAAGCTAAAGGATTAAAAGTAATAGGACTTACTGGTCAAAATGGTGGTGAACTTGGTAAATGTGCAGATGTAGCTATCAAAGTTCCTTCTACTGAAACATTTATGATTCAAGAATATCATTTGCCTGTTTATCATTGTATATGCTTAATGCTTGAAAAGAGGTTTTTTTAATGGATAAAAAAATTAATAAAAAAGGAGTATGCATAATTACTTTTTCGGATAATTATGATCATCAAGAAGTTGCTTTTAGCATGTTTAATGCTTTATATCCAGAATACAATGTATATAATATAGGTTTGATTAATCAAAAGAACCCTAGATCACCACAAACTGATAGAAGTTTTTATTATGATGCTCCAAAAAGACCTGGTTTCACAAAAGGGACCTTTAATTTTAAATTAGTAAGACAAATTGTAAAAAAGATAAATTCTCTTGATATTGAATATGTTTATTTTGAAAGTGAACATATTTGGAATGCTTTTGTAATGAGAAAACTTAGAAAAGATATAAAAAAAGTGGTTGTTATTCATGATGTAATACCACATAGTGATAGTAAAGGGAAAGCCTTGGCTAATAAAGTTACTTGTAAAATGGCTGATTACGTAGTAATTAGAAATGACAAGTATGTTGATGAATTAATTAGAAGATATAATGTAAAAAAAGAAAATGTTATTGTAATGCCGTTATGGCGTTATTATCCAGAATTTCAAGAATCAAACAATAATGATAGAAATTTCTTGTTTTTTGGTAGGATAAGAAAATACAAAGGTCTTGATGCTTTAACAAAAATTATTGTTAATTGTCCTGAAGTACAATTTAAGTTGGTTGGTGCTCCAAATGAAGAATCTAAAGCGGATTTGGAAATAATAAGATCATTTAATAATGTTGAAATTACTGATAGAGAAGTAAGTGATGATGAAATGAATGATTTTTTCAAAAACACAACATGTGTGATTCTACCTTATTCAAATGCCACACAATCTGGTGTTATAGTCGATGCATATAAATTAAGTAAACCTGTTATAGCTTTTAATGTTGGTGCTATATGTGAGCAAGTGGAAAATGGAATTAGTGGATATTTGATTGAAAATAATAATATCGATGAGTTTGCAAAAATAATTAAAGAAATAAATGATATGAATGATGAATCGTTGAAATCATTGCAACAAAGAGCATATGATTATGGCTATAAAAAGTATTCTGCTCAAAAAAATAAAGAAATATTTATAAAATATTTCTTGAGTTAAGAGAGGAATAATTTATGATTTATTTAATAGGTATTTTGTTATATGTTATAGCCCTATTATTTTATTTTTTCTGCAAAAAGAAAAATTTTTATATATATGAGATTATTATTACCGTAATTTATTTGTTGACATTGTCTTTTGTCCAAACTTTAGATATAACATTAGTGCTATATTTGGTCTTTGCTATTATTCCATTTGTACAAAAAATAAAATTTAGGAATTTAGGCCAAATTATAGCTATTATTTCTTTGTCTATAATTCTTCTTGTTAGTATTATTTTAAATGGGGCTAGTGAAGCCATTTCTGTTTTTGTAATAAGATTAATTGGACTTATATTTTTTGTGTTCTTTTTTAGTTCTTTACAAATTGATGATTCATATTATTCTGAAGAAAATATAAAAAAAGCCTTATATTTATTGATTATAGCTGAATTTGCTATTGGTATGTTAGGATTTTTCCTTAGCGATGATAAATCGAGACTAATGTTAAATTATCAATGCACTGTAGGATGTATTTCTATTTCAGGAATACTATTTTTATTAATATACTTACATAAAGTTTGTGATTCCAAATTAACGTTAAAAATATTTTTAATAGGTATTTATTTTTGCATATGGCCTATTTGGTCTGGAACAAGAGGATATACTGTTATTACACTTGGAATGATGGCACTTATTTTCTTGTTTTTTGCAAAGAAACAAGAAAAAATTATTTCTTTTTCTTTCATAATTATATTATTTCTTGTAAATTTTGATTATATATGGGATTTGTTTCTATCAGTTACTAGGATGTCTGACAGTACAGGTATTAGGGACGCTGAAAATAGTCTCTTTATGCTAATTGAACGTGATAGTCCGCTTATTAATATTGTTTTTGGGTACGGATATGGGAACTCAGTAAGTAATATTGATAATATATTATCGAAAGTTGAAATTGTTGCTTATGATGAATACTCATATTATATTTTACAGCAAAAAGCATCATTTCATAATTTTTACACGACAATTTTTTATTCTTCAGGAGTTTATGGCTTTTTGGTAGTATTATATTTATTTTTATATATTTTTTCTGAAATAAAACATAAAGTTAAGCAAAATAAATATAGATTTTTGCTATATGCATATGTAATTTTATATATGTTTATTTTATGGTATAGATGGACTGCAACAAGTGGTATTTTAGAATTTGCTACATTAGCACTGTGCATCACATATTTCTCAAATTATATAGAAGAAAAAGAAAATGCAAGTGAGGAAAAGAATGAAATCTGTAAATAAAAATTTCATATTTAATTTAATTCATGAAGTAATTGTTGTTTTGGTGCCATTAATCATTGTACCTTATGTATCTAGAGTAATCGGTGTTGAGTTAATAGGTGTTAGATCTTATACTTATGCAATATTAACATATTTTGAATTGTTTGCAAATCTTGGTATTTCAATTTATGGTCAAAGAGAAATAGCAAAAGTTGGAGAAGATAAAGACGCTAGAAGTAGGGTTTTCTTTAGCCTACAAACGGTAAAACTTATTTCTTTTTCTATAGTTTTTTTAGTTTATTGTATTACTTTTTTCGGTATAGGTATTCTTTCAGAATATAAGATTATTTTTGCTATTTGGATTATACATTTATTTGAATCTTTCTTTAATATTATATGGTATTTTCAAGGTATAGAAAAATTTCAATTTGTATCAATTAGAGGAATAATTATTAGGATAATTCAAGTTTTTGTAACTATAATTTTTATTAATTCTCAATCAGATTTTTATCTATATTTAATTACATTTGCGTTATTTCCTTTATTACAAGGAATTTCGTTATGGCCTTATTTAGTTGTAAATGTGAATTGGAAGCAAATCAAAAATATTGAAATAAAGCCACATTTAAAACAAATTTTTATTTTTTTTATTCCGACAATTGCAACAACAATTTATTCAAACATTGATAAAGTTATGTTAGGAAGTTTGCTTGAAAATACAGTACAAGCCGGGTATTATGAATCTGCACAACATATTACTTTATTATGTACAACAATTTTTACATCATTATATGCGGTTATGAGATCACGGATTTCGGCGGAAAAAGATGGCGATATAAATAAACTAAATGAATCTATTAATTATTTTATTAAAATATGTATGTTTATTGTTCTTCCAATAACACTAGGCGTCTTAGCTGTTTCTGAAAAGTTTGTAATTATTTTTTTTGGAAATGAATATGAAGCTTTAGGAAATATGTTAAAAATTTTTACATTAGTAATTTTATTTATGGGAATTTCTGGTTTTATTAGCGCTGTATTTATTGTTCCTTTTGATAAACAAAAGTACTTAACTATATTTTACATAATTGCTACTGTGCTAAATATAGCAATTAATTTTCTATTAATTCCGAGTATGGAATCTTTTGGCGCTATTGTTGGCTCAATTGTTGCTGAAGGAGTTGTTTTAGTAGGATGTTTTGTTCTTTCAAGAAAAAATATCCCTTTCTCTATGATGCTAAAAAAAGGTTGGAAATATATTGTATCTTCGCTAATAATGTTTATTATTATTTTCTTTTTTGATATAATTTTATCAACTGGATTATGGCAACTTATTGTTGAAATATTGTTAGGAGTATTTATATATTTTATTATGTTAATAATTCTAAAGGATGAATTAGTATTTGGAACAATTAAGAAGTTTGTTGCAAGGAGAAATAAAAATGAAAATTAGAGGCATTTTTAGAAAAGGGGTTTATCTATTTTTAAAACCTAGAATTTTTTTAAAATGTAAAAGTTCAAAGAAGAAATATGATAGTTATTATTTAAAACATCAAGGAGAAAAGTGCTTTATAGTTGCGAATGGGCCAAGTTTGACAATTGATGATTTAAATGTTTTATCAAATAATAAAATAATTACTTTTGGTATTAATAAGATTTTTGTATTGTTTGATAAAACTAATTGGAGACCAAATTATTATGTTGCTTCAGATAGCAAGGTTATAAAATCATGTAAGAAAGAATTTGAACAAATTGGTTGTCCCTTTTTTACAAGAGTAATTGGCTTAAAAAAAACTGATATAAGTAACGCTATTTATTTTAATGGAGTAGATCCAAATAAGAAGTGGAAGAACAATAGACCAGAGTTTATGGATGGAACCCATCAAAAAATAGTATGTGGAAAAACAGTTACTTATGTTGCAATGCAACTTGCTATTTATATGGGATTTAAAGAAATTTATTTAATAGGATGTGATTGCAATTATAACGTATCATCGAATAATCAAATAATAAATGGAAGTTATGCAGATAATAGAATGGCAATAAAAGGAGCTTCAGCAGATACGGGGTTGATGATTAAAACATATGAATCTGCAAAGGAATATGCAGATACTCATAATGTGAAAATATATAATGCCACACGTGGTGGTAATCTTGAAGTATTTGAGCGAATAAATTTTGATGATTTATTTAAATAAATAGAATATCTATAATTTATTGATTATAAATAAGAATCAATAGATTGATAATTTATTTTTATAATAAAATATTATTATTTAAAACTATTTTATTAAGTGAAATTAATTTTACAGATTTTTCAAATGAGTATAAAGTTTATCGGTAATATTATTTTTATTTTCAAAATTATTGAAAATTAATATTAAAATAAAGTTTTTATAAAGGTGGTTATTTATATGAAAGTAGTACTTATGGCAGGAGGAAAAGGAACGCGTATTTCATCTGTCTCAAAAGACATACCAAAACCAATGATATTAATAGATGGAAAATCAGTATTAGAGAGAGAAATTGAATGTTTGAAAAAACAAGGCTTTACAGATTTGATTATTACAGTTTCTTTTTTAGGTCAGAAAATAATGGATTATTTTGGTGATGGATCTAAATTTGGTGTAAACATCGATTATTATTTTGAAGAAGAGCCTTTAGGAAATGCAGGCGCTTTATTTAAGATAAAAGAAAAACTCTCTGATGATTTCTTGCTTTTGAATGCTGACGCTGTTTTTGATATAGATTTTAATAGACTTGTTGATTATCATATAGAAAAAGGGGGCTTAGCGACATTATTTACACATCCTAATTCTCATCCATATGACTCTGGGCTACTTATTACTAGTAAGGATAATTCGGTGGAACAATGGTTAACAAAAGAAGAAGAAAGACCAAAATGGTATAAGAATAGAGTTAATGCTGGTATTCATGTAATAAATAAAAAAGTGTTAGATATTGAGATAAATACACATAAAATCGATTTAGACAGACAATTACTGAAACCACTTGAAGGAACGCATAAACTATATGTATATGATTCACCTGAATATGTAAAGGATATGGGAACCCCAGAAAGATATTATTCTGTTTGTGAGGATTTTAAAAAAGGAATTGTACAAAATAGAAATCTTAAAAACAAGCAAAAAGCAATATTTTTAGATAGAGATGGAACGATTAATAAATATGTCGGTTTTTTAAGAAATATAATTGATTTTGAACTTATAGATGGGGTTGCGGAAGCTATAAAAAAAATAAATCATTCTGAATATCTTTGTATAGTTGTGACTAATCAACCTGTTATTGCAAGGGGGGAAGTCACATTTGAACAAATAGATGAAATTCATAATAAAATGGAAACACTTCTTGGAATACAAGGAGCATATATTGATGGATTATATTATTGTCCTCATCATTCACATAAAGGATATGAAGGAGAAATAGCCGAACTAAAAATTGATTGTGAATGTAGAAAACCAAAACCAGGTATGTTAATTAAAGCTGCTAAAGAATATAATATAGATTTATCAAAATCTTATATGATTGGTGATGGAATTAATGATATTTTAGCTGGAAAGAATGCAGGCTGTAAAACAATATTTTTAGGTGAGAATAAAAATGAAGATGCTGATTATACGTGTAGGGATTTATTAGAAGCTATTAATATGATTTGTAAATGATTGATTGAATAAAAAAAATTATTTGAAAAAATATTAATTAATAAATAGCAATAGTATTTGATGTATTTATCATTAATTTGCCGTTATATAAGTTTTGAATAATTTTGTAGAAATGTTTTTTTATAGTTTTTGATAATAGGGCATTATGGTTTAAGCTATAATAATCTATAGTTACAAATCATATCATGATTTCTTGGGAACAATCAAGATATGATGTGGAAAAAATAGTGTGTATAAAGAATCATTATTCATTAGTTTTATTTATTAGTTCTCAAAGAAAGGAAATAGTTATAAGTTATTCGAATTTTAGAGTAAATTTATAATAAAAGGAAATATTATGAAAGTAGTAGGAATTATTCCAGCTCGATATGAATCAACAAGATTACCAGGAAAGCCATTAAAGGATATATTAGGTCATCCAATGATATGGTGGGTTTATAAAAGAGTAAAAACTGTAAAAAAACTTAATGAAGTTTATGTTGCTACAGATGATGTAAGAATTAAAGATGTATGTGAATTCTATGATATTCCAGTTATTATGACTTCAAATTTACATCGTACAGCCGCTCATAGACTTCAAGAAATATCTGATGAAATTTATGCTGATTTTTATGTTCAACTAAATGGTGATGAACCATTGATTAACACAGAAGCTGTTGCTGCAGCCATTCCTGATGAAATACCACAAGATTTTGAGTTTGGAACAAATATCATCACAGAGATTAATGATCCTGCTCAAGTAATAGACTCATCTAATATTAAAATGGTGTTTGACGAAAATATGAACGCTCTATATATGTCAAGAACCCCTATTCCATATCCTTTTAAAGCGATAGATTTTAAATATTATAAACATGTAGGAATTATTGGATATAATAAAAAAATGTTAGATTTTTACAAAAACACTAATCCGGGTCGTTTCGAACTTATTGAGGGTATTGATACATTAAGATTTCTTGATTATGGAAAAAAATTAAAATTAATTTTTGTGCCTAGTTGTCATAGTTTATCAGTTGATACAGAAAAAGATTTAGAAATGGTGAAAAAAATAATGGGAGAAGAGAATAGGAATGAATAATGGTGATTTAAAATTGTTAGATTGTACTTTACGTGATGGTGGATATATTAATGATTGGAAGTTTGGACATAATAATATTAAAGAGATAGTTAATAATCTAGTATCTGCAAAT
>JBJFEV010000075.1:0-8162 GCA_051891155.1 Bacilli bacterium | reverse complement strand
AACTATCCATATTGCACCCTCCAATAATGATATGAAATATCTTTATTTTTTATTTTGCTTAAAATATTCTTCTTTAGTTAGAATCATGTAGGAACTTTCTTCTTTCGTTCCATACCTCGTTTCATAAATTATATCCTTGTAATACTTAAAGCCATTCTTTTCTTGCACTCTTTTTGATCTAGAATTTCTTTTAAAGAAACAACCTGCGATGAAATCTAGATTCACTTCATCAAACAAATATTTAATTACTCTTTGAACAGCTTCAGTCATCAAGCCTTGACCCCAGTAATCTTTTGCAAGAACATAACCAATTTCTCTTCCTTGTAATGAAGAGAATTCTTCCGCTTCTTTTTCATTATATTTTTCAATTCCGATAGAACCGATAACCTTATTTTCAAAAACAATAGCAAATTGATTTTTTCCAGCAATAAGCATATCCAAGATATCTTTTGATTCTTGTAAACTTTTATGAGGTAACCAACCAGCCATTTGGCCAACTCCATCTACCTTAGCATATTCATAAAAATCATCTAAATCATCTTCACAAAATGGTCTTAAAGTAATTCTTTTTGTTTTAATCACTTTTCCTGTTACATCAATTTCTTTATTCATAATTTTACCTCTAAAAAAACCTAGATTTTGTATTTTATCTAGGTTTATATAAAATATTAAGATTTATATGCTTGTTTTAAGTTGATCGAAGAGAAATGAGTTAATTGATTTCCATCTACGATAATAACATGCGACATATCGCTTCCTTTAATAATAGGATTTAATGTTTCATCTTTACCAATAAACATCTTAATCGTAGGAGTTGGTGCATGAATGCCACCGGTAATTTGATTGATATATTCGATTGTCATATTCAAATCCAATGTTGCATGAATTCTTGTTAATACGATAATTTCGATTTGAAGTTCGTAAGCAAGTTGAGCTAAATCATCTAAAATTCTTTGCTTTAATTCCATCTTTTGGGCGATAGTATATGTTGCATATTCATGATCGGTAGTTCTAGCTAATAAATCTAGATAATCAATATATACAACATCAACCGATCCTTTTACTGATTTAATCGCTTTCTTTACCATATCAAATGTCCAGTTTGTTGCGCCAAGAACATTTAGTTTAAATAATTCCTCAAATCTTAATCCAAAATGATTAACTAATTTAGTATAGATAATAGATTGACAATATTCATATGAGACAAAGATAACACTCTTACCAGAACGAAGTTGTTCAGCACAATCGTAACAAGCAATTGTACTTTTACCCATATCGGTTTTTCCACCTAGAACTGATAAGCTTCCTTTTTCTGTTTTAATAATTTCCATATAATTTCACCCTTTCACTATATATCAAAATTGTAAGATAAAATTATCTTAAAAGCAAGTTGACAATTTATGTAATGTATAAATTTCTTTTCTTTTTCTTCCATAAAGTAAATAATTAATGTATATTAAATAAGGAAATAATTCCAGACAGTTCATGAACCATCCTGTCTATAAACAAAACTAGGACAATTTTTTTATGTTCTTAGTTAGATGGGTCATCTAACTTTTTTTAATTTTTTAGGAGGATACAATGAAAAATTTTAAAGTTAAAAAAATGACCTTTTCTGCTATGATCGCAACTATTTATTTTGTTTGTTGTTTCGTCAATCCATCATTTGCTAGTGGGGCGATTCAATGTCGAGTTGCAGAGGGTCTATGCTTACTTCCTTTATTTTTCAAGGAAGCAATAATAGGTGTTGTTATCGGTTGTTTAATTTTTAACATCACCCAAGGAATATGGTACGATATCGTATTTGGAACTCTAGCTACTTTACTCGCATGCCTTACCACCTATTTTATAGGTCGTCTTATCAAAAAGGATTGGCTTAGAATAATTCTTGGTGGATTACCACCTGTTCTGTTAAATGCGATTATCATTCCTTTTGTTTTAATTAAAGGTTATGAAATACCTGATGCATATTGGTACTTATTTTTAACAGTTGGACTTGGTGAATTAATTGCCGTTTATGTTGTGGGAATCGCTATATATTTCCCTTTAAAGAAATTATTTATTCATCAAGGAATCAGCGAAGATACGTCCACTAAAGAAAAAGAAGAAGCGAAGGAATAAGACAAAAAACAACGAAGAGATGATCTTCGTTGCTTTTTATTTTAGTTGATTTTTGGTTTTCTAAAGAATTTAAGAGCCAACGATAATATTAAATTAACTATTAAAATGATTAATATATATATCGTAGCGGTTCTTCCAATATCAGAAAATATCTTAATAATAAATAATACAATCAAAACACTATTTTCAATAATAAATAATACTTTCATTTTCTTTTTAGTAAAATATGAAATTATATATGCACAACCTAACATAATTAACATCAGCATATCAGCATAAATAAATGTTATTGCATCAATAATGCTGATAAAAACTGATGGTAAAACTAATGATAAAAATGAAATATTATAAATTAATCTATATTGATGATCATGTAATAATTTATTTTGTTCACGATATACTTTAAGGCTCATTAATAAGATAAAATATGTAATTAATAATATACAAATAATAAATGCCGTGTCACATAAAAATTCAAAATATAGTGCATAATATATTGTATAAGATGTTAAGAACATACTAGAGAAGGCAGCAAGTAAATTTCTAACAAAGACTACCACAGAAGAATGTTTATTACAAAGGTTGTATACAATATCAATAATACATGCTCCAATAAAAGAAACAATTGCTCCAAGCAATAATATATACGCTAAATTAGCATTCCCTAATAGTACAAGGTACCATAATGATACTTTACTAGTTATTTCTGAATATGGTGTTAATAAAGCCAAATAATCAAAGCATCCAAGAAAGATAAATAAAACTAGAAATATAGAAGAAATAATTAGAGGAGTACGCTTCTTCTTTTCATCTACATTTTTAATGACATTTTTATCTTTACTTAAATCTTTTCTTTCTCCTTCAAGAATTTCTTCTAAAGTAACATTATAAAACTCAGAAAGTTTTTGTAGTATTTCAATATCAGGAATCGATTCTCCTTTTTCCCATTTACTTACAGCTTGTGGAGTGACCATAAATATTTCCGCGACTTCCTGTTGTAATAAATTTTTTTCTTTTCTTAAGGCAACTAAGAAATTTGCCATTTTTTCTTTATTCATAATTTATTGTTCTCCTTTTCACAACTTAATTCTATGTTATAGAGTATCAATAAGTCAAAAAACTGTTAATTTAGTTACACTCAACCAACAGTTGATTATGCTTTTTATTATATATTCATTCTTTTTACAATCACAAATTACATTTAAAAGATATTCTTCTAGCAAATACAAGAACAAAAATGAATTTCACTATAACAAATTTTATTGATCAAACTTTAAGTTTTTGTAGCAGAATTCTGCTAGTTCTTCTGGAGTTTCAAGAAGATCATCATCAATCCATTTATTAATACGATTAACTATACCTCCGGCCCATAAGATACGTTTATTCTTTTCTTCTAAACTAATATTATGTACATTATGTAAAACTAGTTCATTAATCATCTCTAAATATCCATAACGGAAATCAGCATTAAACATCAATTTTAAGATATCTTTATATTTTTCTACAGTAGTGAATAAAGTAATATACCAATCTAAATTAATTGTTCTACGAAATGGACTACCGATTTCGTTTAAAATTTCTTCATTTACATCTAATATTTTTGATTTTAATACATCATCTAATGTCTTGTAATTATTATAAAAAGCCATGCGCGATACGCCTGCTTTTTTACAAAGTTCTGTAATTGAAATTCTATTATATCTTTTTTCACGCATCAAAATAATTAAAGCATCTTGCAAAGCTTCTTTAATTGCCGAATTTAATTCTTTATTGTATGAGATTAAGCCTAATACATTCTTTTTTACAGTCATTACAAATACTCCCTTATTGTCAGTCGTGATTTTATCAATATTGCATTTTTTTTAAATTAAATGATATATTATCATCGGTTATTACAATTGTAATAACTGTATTAAGTATAACATAAAATATTTAAAAATAAATTAGATATGTTCATTAACTATCTAATCAGAGGGATATAAAAATATTGATACTGAAAGAAGGAGAATGAAATGAATATAAAAATTGTAACAGATTCTGGTTCTGACATCACAAAAGTCGAAGCAGAAAAATTAGGCATTGAACTTATTTCTATGGAAGTAAGTATCAACAAAAAAACATATTTAGATGGTGACACCATCACTGGAGATGAATTCTATAATCAACTAGAAAATTGTACCGAACTTCCAAAAACTAGCCAAATTAATCCATATCGATTTGAAGAATTATTTGACAAACTAACACAAAATGGCGATAAAGTTATTGCAATAACTCTATCATCAGGAATTTCTGGAACATTTTCCAATGCTAAAAGTATTGAAAGCAAATATGATAACAATGTCTATGTTGTCGACAGCCGTAACGCTGCTTTAGGACAAAGACTTCTTGTTATGCTTGCTCTACAATTAATCCAAGAAGGAAAAAGTTTTGAAGAAATAATTGAAACACTAGAAAAAGAAAAAGATCGAGTATCTATCATCGTCTTACTAAATACTTTAAAATATTTAAAGATGGGTGGAAGAATTTCTCCTTTCATTGCTTTCGCGGGTGAAACTCTTAATTTAAAACCAATTGTCGGTATGGTTAATAGCAAAGTTGAAATGATTGGTAAAGGAAGAGGATTTATCAAATCTAAACGCATCGTCAATGATATAATCGCTGAAAGAGGTGGTATCGATACTTCTTTACCTTACGGAGTAATCTATTCTGGAGTAGATAGTACAAAAGCCAAAGAATATGTCGCGGAATTTGCTGATGCTCTTAATATTAGTAAAGATACACCTATTTATCAATTTGGTTGCACAATCGGAACACATATTGGTCCAAATGGTATAGGTATCGCTTTCTTCAATAAACAAAAATAAGATAATTGATTATAAAAAGCTTGATTCTTGATCGAAGCAAGCTTTTTTTGTATCAATAAAATAAAAAAGCCTAAAAATAGGCTTATTTATCTAAATGGTGCCTCTTGCCAGAATTGAACTAGCGTTTGGTCATTACCATTGACCCGTTCTGCCACTGAACTAAAGAGGCGATAACTATATTAAATAATAAATAGGTAAATCATTATTGTCAATCTAAAAATTAAAAACTGAAAATAATCTTATTTATCAAATAAGACTTTTTCAATTTTTGTTTTTACATCTTCAAATATTTCCCTTTCTAAAGTTACTTTACCTTCTCTTACTCCTTTTATTTTACCAATCCTTCTTTTAGAGACAGATCTTATCGCATCTACTTTTAAAATGGAATGAAACTTTTTGTCACCATCACTAAGTTCATCAATTACGCCTAAATCAATATATAATGAATTAGCACTTTCACTTCTACTAAGGGGAATAACCACTACATTACCAAGTGAGACATTAATTACTAAAGCATAATGGCCTTTTGTTTTATAATCGGATAATTCCGTCCCCACATTTATTCCAAATTCCACCCATACAATATCACCAGGTTTTAAGTTTTTAGGTTGATTTAAATAGCTCTTTTTATTTACGCTACTTTCTAGATAAGCTGTTTTTCTTTCTAGCCAGCCCAAATATTCTTTTGCTAGCTCATAATCTAGTTTATTAACTCGCTTAGAGATTGAATCAAAAGTATTTTCTAATATTTTTTTATTCTTTTTAGAAGATTTAAAAAGCATATATTAATCCTCTCCTAGAATTAATATATGCACTTTCTTATTTTTCGATAATTCTTCCGTATAAATTATATGTATCGTAATCTTCAATCACGACGCTTATTTCTCTTCCTTCTTCTAATGGTTCTTCCGATTTAATATAAATATTTCCATCAATATCATCAGGAGCATTCCAAGCACATCTAAACAAATAATCATCATGCTCTTGGTCATAGTCAATAATAATTCCCTTAAAGATTTCTCCTACTCGCTTAGAGTTATTTTCTTCTGAAATTTGTGCTTGTAATTCCATGATACTCTCATATCTTCTTTGCTTAGTTTCTTCATCGATTTGATTTTCAAATGTTGCAGAAACCGTTCCTTCTTCCATAGAATAAGTAAAGCAACCTAAATGGTCAAATTTAACCTCTTGAATAAATGATTTTAAATCTTCTATATCTTCTTCACTTTCCCCTGGGAAACCTACAATCAATGTAGTTCTTAAAATCGCATTAGGTACTTTAGTTCTTATCTTTTTAATTAAAGAAAGAAGAAATTCTCTATCCCCACGTCTATTCATGCTTGCTAGAACTTTAGATGAACTATGTTGTATTGGCAAATCAAAATATGGTGTTAATCTTTCCTCTTTGCCCATTAGTTCAATCAATTCATCACTAAGTTCATCAGGATATAGATAAAGTAGACGGATATAAGAAAATTCTTTTATTTTTAAAAGTTCTTTAAGTAAAGTAACTGTATTTATATTTTGTCCTTCTAAATCAGATCCATATCGTGTCGTATCTTGGGAAATAACCACTAGTTCTTTAACACCTTGGGATGCTAGATCTTGAGCTTGTTTCACTAATTCAGGTAAAGGATAAGAAACAAAAGAGCCTCTAATCAAAGGGATAGCACAATAAGTACAACGATTATTGCATCCTTCTGATATTTTTAAATAAGCAGTATAAAAAGGGGTCGATAAAACACGTGAAGAATATGTAAAACATCCATTCATCTTTTTCTCTTTCATCTTTTCTTGAATTAATTCACCCATATGGTCGTAATCTCTAATAGGAATAAATAAATCAACTTCAGGAATTTCTTTTTCTAATTCTTCTTTGTAACGTTGCACTAAACAACCGGTGACCACTAGAAACTTATTATATGATGCCATTTCTAAAATCGTATTGATAGATTCTTGTTTACTAGATTCAATAAAGCCACAAGTATTAACGATGATCACATCTGCTTCACTTGGTGAAGAAACTATTTCAAAATCATTTTTTTTCATAAGAGCAAGAATGGCTTCTGAATCCACTAAATTTTTTGCACATCCTAATGATACTAAACCAACTTTCATAAAATCTCCTTCAAAATTTTCATTTCATATTAAGCATAAATTCATATAGAAAAAAAAGCAAATAAAAAAACAGAAAATCAAGTTCACACTCTCTTTTCTGTTAAAATATATATCTTTTATTTTGATTTTCTTGAAGCAGGTTTTGCTAAGAAACCATCGATAAATAGTATCAAACCTACAAGTAAAACGATAACAACGAAAATCCAAAGAATAACGATATCTTGGAATAATGGTTTTGCAAATAAATATGCACCGAATGAAACAAAGGCAATAGAAATACATAACCACCAAATTGGGAATTTATCATTATCACCTCTTTGATGATAATAAGCTCTAAATAATTCAACAGTACCTCTGCACCATAATGCTAAACCAAATATTGCACATGCTCCACCTACATTAATAATCTTAAATTGTTGTAATATACAACCTAAAGCAATAAGTGCTAACAATACAAATTCAACAATGGTAAGAACTAAAATAACACCTTTTTGTCTCTTTCTTAACTTTTTAATCAAGAAAAATATTAAATATAAGATGATGACAACTGCAATCAAAATATTGATAATTTGTTTGCCCCAATCTTTCCAAAAACACCAATCCCATGAAGATGGCCATACAGGCATTAATGCTACACCAGCAAGTAGTAGTAATACGCCAAAAACAAAATATAACCAAAACAACTTAGTCTTTGCTGGTTGGAATACTTTTTTTACTAATCCGTTCATAATATACTTCCTTTCACTTAATCATTATTGTAAACTCATATCTTTCAATTTGCAAATAAGTTTTTCTACAAATGGATATTCTCTTTGATAAACTAATTTTGAAATTCCTTTCTTGGCAAATTGTTGATAAATATTTTTCATTTCTTCTAAAGAAACCCAATCAACCCTCTCAATAAGACTATCACCCTTAGAAACATGATGGATAGTAGTATATTCCTTTACTTTACATAAATAATAATGATTGATGTTTTTTCTTTTTAAGGTATTATATTGATCTTTTACTTGTCCTAGATAGGCAATTACTTCACATTTACATCCGATTTCTTCATCT
>JBJFEV010000074.1:0-8177 GCA_051891155.1 Bacilli bacterium | reverse complement strand
CTGGTTCTTCTGGCGGAAGTCATGGTGTTGGAAAAAAGGTTCCCTTTATTATAAGTGGTGTCAATACAGTTTTCTATAGTACTAAGAATAGTACTGATGAATTGTTTGAAGGAAAAACATCGCTAGTAAATTGGACCGAAAATGAAAAAACATATGATTTTGAAGGGTGGTTTGGTGAAATAGATTGTGAAAATTCTAATCGAAGAGAAAGAGTGAAACCAATAAATTTATGTGAGTCTGATTATGATATCGATAATTTTTTTGTACGACGTGAAAAAAAGGGGACAAATGTAATTATTGTTGGAGTTGACTTTAATTCTGATTATGAAGAAGCTAAAAGAAGAATTATAAATGCAGTAATGGAAAATTTTTTTGTTGCTATTGATTCAGAAAAACTGATATGTAATGTTTTTGGACAAGAAATAAACAAATCAAACTTTGATGATGTTTTAAAAAAATATTATATAACTTCAGCTAAGAATTTTAAGAGAATGGAGGAATATAAAAATATTCAAAATGGTAATTTAAATAATTATTATAGAGTATATTGTGGTACTCCATATAAGTTTGATTTAGAGCATAATAATATTGTTTATGGATTTGCAGAAATTTATTTTGATCTTGGAAATGATAAAATGAAAAAGTATTATTGTATTGCAAGAGAAATGGGAATGAAGATTAAGGATGTTCCATTAAATGTGGATTAACCATTTTCTGCTGTAGTAGTAGTTAAAAACTATAGTAATTCTGAATTATCAGAGGAAAAGAGAATCAATGGAATTTTATTAAGTAGAGAAAATGCTGCTCATGATGATTTTATTATTGATGATGAACAGAATACCTGTGATGAATTATCTAGAATTTTAATAGAACAATTATATAGTAAAATTGAAACTTATATTAAAGAAAAAACAGAGATACAAGTTAGCGATGAGACTCCTTTAGAAGGCCTGAATGAAATGTTGTCCATTCAAGGATATATAACAAAATCTTCAGTTAGAAGAACTTCTCCAAAAGTAAATAAAAAGAAAAATAGAATAAAGAGAAGGAGTATGGGGGATAGAGCTAAGAATTATGAAGAAGGAGTTAGTGGTATCGGTGGATTAAATAATAATAGAAATAAATCCGGAAAAGGTGAAAATAAGCCAGCGTCTGAAGGGGATTCTTTTAAATCTACAATCTTTGAAAAATTCAATTTGGATCCAGTGTTTTTTCATATAGGGGATGAATATATTTTAAAGTTCATTAGTGATAAAGATATTAAATCAGCAGATATTATTATTCAACCTATATCTGTCGATGGCTCTATTGCAACAATTGATAATATTCTATTGCAAGCAAAAATAGAAAAGAAAAAATTGAAAATAGATGGAAACATTATCAAGAATGTTAAATTCTCAAAAAATGAAAAAACTAGAATAAATATCAAACTAAAGAACAATCTTGATTATGTTCTCGATTGCGAAGTTAGGGTGGGTGGTAAAGATGCTAAAGAATTATAGTAAACCAGTTCTTACAAATGAACTTAATTCTTCTTATAAAGATTGTTATTGCTTCACAATTTCAATAAATGAAGCAAAAGTAGATAGCGGAACTGTAAAGATTAGAATATCAAATGAACTAAATTCGGAAGTTCTAACTAAATATATATCAGATGGAATTGCTTATTTAGGAGTAAGAATTATATCTAATTTCCGTTCTAAATTTATAAAATTTGAATCTTTGCAACAAGAATATTATGTTGATGTAGATATTGGGGATTTAAACCCTATTGACACAATAAAATGCGTAGCTTATATCTATACAAAAACAAATATTACATATCCTTGGAATAAAGAATTGAAGGATTATTATGATGATGGTATGGAATTTTTATATAATAATAATGAGGTATTAGCTGAATCAAATGAAGAAAGAGTTGAGTTCAGCTCTAGTGCAGAACCTTTTATTTCTTTAAAAGCTTCTGATGAAAGAGATAATAAAGGATTATTATTTGATATTAACTCACCCAATATGATTACCGTGAAAGTTGGAAAAAAATTTAATGAAGCTTATAAAAAATTACAAAGCGAAGATAAAAGAGTGTGTGTTAAAGATATTTTAAATTCGTTTCTCGCTTTTAATTCTATATTATATGCTATTACCTGTTTGTCAATGAAAGATGATATATCCGAAGATGTTGAAAAAGAATGGTACAAATCATTAGATTATTGCTTTGACGAAAAATGTTATGAATCTTTAGAAGATTTTATTTATATGATGCATGAAAACATTAATCTAGATGAAATATATAGAATTACGCAAAACATTTTGAATAATCAATTAGAATATAAAGTAATTGAGACATGGAGGAAATGCTGATGATACTGAAAAAATTAACACATGAAGGGTATGATGAACTTTTGTCTCTTGTAGATATAGACTTCTTTGAAAATCAGACTTTTTTTGATAGAATTGAATCCCTAAGTGAAAATATTATAATTGATGGAAACATTGTTGAAATAAATCTTGATATAGATGAATATAATGAAATAATAAAAAAATCAGAATCAAAAGGTGAATCTTCAAAATTACTTGCAAAAAAATTGCATAAAGATTTTGTATTTCAAAGTGAAAAATTACCGAGATCTATTATGTATACTAAAGAAATTTGGACATATTTAAATCTTATATTTTTCAAAGAAATAATAAAGGAGAAATATTTTGATGATGGCAAAATAAGTGTTGATAAGATACGTAGGTATTATTTCAATGATGGTGGTATATCAAAGATAGATAGAACAGGATTAAGATATTTATGGGTTTTAGCAGACTTGACATACGATGAAGATATGGAGTATCAATTGTTTGATGTTGCTTGGGATTTTATAGACCCTTTTAAAGCGTTGCAGGAATGTCTTCTAGGTAGAAACCCATTGATCTTAAAAGCTTTTGCAAAAGCAATTCTTGATTTGAATTGCAATGCAACAATTAAAAATTCTATTAATAGAAAAGTAGTTCCAAAGCATATAAGAAACTATGCATGTGCAAATTTATTAGATTCTTATGACTCATTTACTACGTTGGCAGAAAAAATGAAAGAACAGATAGAAATAATAATCAATCTATAAAAAATGAATATCTGAATAAAATGGAATTGCAATTGATATGCAACATAAAAAGCTAGGTAATATCCTAGCTTTTTATATAGTTCAACGACTAGTGGATGATAGAGTAAAATCTTCTTAACAATCTAAATAAGCTTTTTTATATATCAAACCATATTTTCTTATCTTTAGGTTTATTTACTTTGATTTTATTTATTTTTCTAGGATTAATGAAATCCCAACCATAACATTTATGTGACATATCTATAATATCTTCATTTAATGGCATATGGTGCCAAATGTAATATTCTTCTATTGTTATAGGATGAGTTCCTGTTATTGTAATGATACCAACCAATGCTTTTGCTTTTGAATCGTAGATATAAACGTCGCCTTTTATTCGAGTATTGTATCCACGAGCATCAAAGGAAACAATCCCTTCTAAAATCTGTGGGATATATAGAGGATGCATAACTAAAGCTTTCATTAGCTTTCTCTATATTCTTCGTTGTCAAGCATATGTTTTATTGATAATCCTATTGCTTTTCCCATTAATGGTGGTACCGCATTTCCAATTTGTACTAACTGCCATTTTTTGGTGCCTTTAAATATAAAATCATCTGGAAATGATTGTAAAGCTGCTAGTTCTCTTGGAGTTAAACATCGTGGTAATCGTGGGTGAATATTTGTGCCACCATGGTTTTCTTTAACTGTGCAAGAAGGTTTGTCCCAAGGAGATTTTTTCCATCCATCGGAATAATTATTATAAAGACTCTTTCCTTCAGGAACAGCAGCTAATCTTGCTTGCATTTCAGGAGTATGTTTCGAAAATATATGATTAATTTCTTTATTTTCAGGAAGATTCATATATGGTTCTATTGCTTGACCTAATGTTACATATTCTTTTTCTGTTATTAACGGCTTAGGATGCCTGTTTAACTTACCAACTCTATTTCCGATGAAAATTACTCTCTTTCGTATTTGTGGTACATAATAATCTGCACTATTTAGAACAGTAAGATTAATTTCATAGCCAATATCACGATAATCTTTAATGATTTTTTCTTCTACTTTTCCATTAAGCATAGAACGTAGACCCTCAACATTTTCCATTACAACTATTTCTGGTTGGAGATGTTCAACAATATCTTTCATTTCTTTATATAAACTATTTCTTGGATCATCTACCACGCGATATCCTGACATAGAGAATCCTTGGCAGGGGAATCCGCCAACTATTAAGTCTATGTGTTTTCCTTTTACTGAAGCATATAATTTTTCCTTAACATCATGTTCTCTAATATCTCTTGTTTCAACTTCTTCTTTGAACCCCTTTTGAGATATGAAATTGTATTTATATGTTTCAACTGCTTGAGGCATAATTTCAACAGACGCTATTGGATTGAAACCAGCCATAACTAGTCCACAACTTAATCCACCAGCTCCTGAGAATAAATCTATGAAGTTGTATTGATTTCTATCTTTTATATTTTTCCATCCATCTGTTTTCCAAACATTTGAAATATCCAACCAGTATACCTCATCAATTTTTATATTGCTATTGTCTTGTCCTTCTGTACCGCAACAACCATTTACAACCCACTCATCAAAATCAGCTTTTTCAATTCTAGTTTTGTTTTGTATTTTTGTACTTTTTAACTTGCCTGCTGCCACCGCTCTTCTAACAGTCTTTTGACTCTTACCACATAGTTTGGCGGCTTCTGCTATTGTTATAATTGGCATCTTAAAACCTCCAATATGTCCACTTTACATGAATATCAATGTCCATTATACATGGCCGTTTATTTTTTGTCAATTTTTTTATGTCATTATCTTTTTTTAGTGAATACAATGCTATCTGATGATAATGTTATTGTATATATTTTAACATTATTTACCTTGAATCCACTTTCCTTTTCTCGGTCATTATATTTTGATATAAAATTTTGCTCCTCCTCGCTTTTAGGATCAGCAAAATCAGGGCATTCTTCACATATAACAATTGGTGTAGTGTTACTTGCACCATTTAACAAATTATCATTAATCCATTTAGAGTAAAGCATAGCTCTATAAAAATGACTATCGTTGTCTAGCGGAAGCATTCCTTTTTTAAATTCAATAACATAAACTTTACTATATGAAATTCCATCTTCACTTTCTATTATAAAATAGTCCATTTCGGTTTGATCCAAACTATAAGGCAAATAATTTGCAAACCATATTACTTTATCTGGATTTATGCCTATTTGATTAAAAAAAGCTGAGTTTCTATTTTTTAATTCGAAATTAAACATTGCTTCAAATGATTTTTCATCGTAAAGTTTTCCGCTTTCATTAAAATGATTATAATTATACATATTATAAGTATATAATTTGTCTATTTCTGGTTTTTGCAGTTTTTTTCCAGTATGATAGTTGAATTTTAATGGTTGAGGAAGTTCTTCACCACTACTAAGTGTACATGGTAAATCGATAAATCTACTTTCATCTTGTGGAATAAACGTATAATTAGGATTCATACCAATTAATAAATCAATTAACACTTTTATTTCCGGTTTAGTAATTTGTATAGTACCTCTAGATTTACCACATACTTTTTTTCCTATGATATTCCATAAATTTTCCTTTATATATGGAGAGTTTAATAAGTCATATTCTGTTATAGCTTTCTCAAAGTGATATGCTTCCTCTATTTTTATTTTAAATGGAGCAATATCATCATTATCATCAAATTTATAATATGGATCAGAAATAACCCTATAAACTCCTATAATATTACTTTTATAAGAATCCTGATTTTTTTCACACCAGAAGAAAATATAATCTCCTTTTTCTATTTGTAGAATATCGGCAAGCATCGAGTTTGTTGAGGAAACAAATTGAGTCGATGGCGCTTTGTGATCAATATTTTTTTTGTTTAGTGGTATTCTAACAGAGACAATACCACTTTCCTTTGATTTTCTATAAGTATGTTCGTTTACAACAAACATTCTGGCTTTTATTTCTTTCATCTTTTATTTACTCCCTTCAATCACTTTTATCAAATTAGGAAAATTAAACCTGAATTTGAAACAATCTCTTTTTTTATGTATTTGAAATTCTCCGATGGAAATTTCATCATATTTAAGCGTATTACTTTCATTCCATTCATCTATTGCTGGTTTTGTAAAAGAAATCTTTGAAAAATCCCAAACAAAACTTTTAGCATAATTTTTATATATAATTTTATATTTAAATTTTTCTTTTTCTTTGTATAACCAAAGCAAGTAATTTGAGTCAAACATATGTTCTAAAAAAATAGGTAACATTTCATTAATATGGTTGTATACCATTTGTTTATAAATGAGCTCATCAATATGATCTGCATTGGTAAATTGATTAAAATATAGATAACAAGTTGAGGCTCCAGGTTGTCCCACTTCAGGAGGACAAACCATTTTACCAATATTCGTTTTTACAGATAGTGTTTGGTTATCTTCAAGTAAAAAATCGTAAGAACATTTGCTTGCTCCACCCCTTGTACCAGTATCACTACCACTATGTTTTATTGCTTTTGGTAATATTGTAAAAGCAGAATCAATTGCAGGAGTTAATTCGCTTTGCAATTTTGAACTGTATCTTTTCAAGAAACTAGCCGGTGCAGAAAGACCAAACTTATCGCATATTGCTTTTTCTGCGGTTATTCCTAGAGTTTCAGTTGTAACAGCTTTTTCTATCAATAGTGGAATTACATTTTTCATAATGAATCTAAACTTAAATGTTCGATTTTTATGTACTTGAACTTCGGCAATTGATTTTCCTTCGTATTTAATAGTTGAACTTTCTGACCATTTATCTAATCCACGAGTGAAAGAAAATTTTGATTTATCAAAATCTATATTGACAGATAAATCTCCTTTTAGGACATTAAGCGTAGTTTTTTCGCCGTCATAAGAAACTAATGCAATATAATCTGCATCGAAAAGCTTTTCAAAAAATATTGGCAAAACTTCATCTATTTTTGTAATTATTAGTTTCTTTATATCTTTCTGATTTTTAATCGGCGAGCCATAAATTGAAGAAAAGTATTCATTTAAAACTGAATATCCTGCTTGACCAACAATTCTTGGCGAAATTTTATCTCCACTTATATTAGTTCTAATAGATAATGTGGAATTATCGCTTAATATAAAATTGTATGGAATATTACTACATTTATTATTTTTTGAAAGAGTGGTACATTTAACGGGAATAAGTCCTATGGAAACAAAAATTAAATTGCAAACACCTTCACTAATCTCTTTATATTCATCACTCAGTGAATTAAATTGATGTATTAAATACTCAGATTCAGGCAAAATATTAAATTTATCGCATATTGTCTTTTGAATTGTAAAACCAAAAAGATGATTTTTCGTATTATGACCTAAATGTGATGGCATATTGACCTCCTAAAACGATAAATAAATTTTATCATTTTATTCTCATTTTTTCTTCAATATGTCTCAAATTTTTCTCAAAATTAGCAAAAAAGTATTCAATATATTAATTGCTAAACAATAGAGAAAGCTAAAAAAAATATATATTTATTGCAAAATTTCTATGTTAAGTTAATGTTATCTTATATAAACTTTAATTTATTGAGTTTGATTTAATTCCCATTTTTATTAAAATTATTATTACCATTATCAGTTATTTGTATGTTTTACTTGGTTGATACTAATGCATTATTTCTTATATTATGGGACGGGAGAAATAAAGAAAAAATTGTTGTTTAGATAAAGAGGTTACTGTGATAACTAAAAAAATTGATGATGCTTCTGGTCATAATCAGTTATATAATCAAAAAATCGTGGGTAAATCTTATATTTGGTAAACGAAGAGAAAACGCCATTGATTCGATATTATTCATATAAATTAACTCCTAAGGCAAACGCTTGATTAATTTGATCTAATTGATTTATTGATGATGATTCAATAGTCTTAGTTTTATTATTATTTTTTTCCAAATTCTTCTTTTTTGTTTTGTCACCTACAAAAAATTAAAACAATCATTCAGCATTGAATTAATTTTTTGTAGGTAGAATAATTAATACCTAAGTTACTTAATAA
>JBJFEV010000073.1:0-8272 GCA_051891155.1 Bacilli bacterium | reverse complement strand
ATTACTACTCCACCAATATCAAGTAGAGGGTCTTCGATCAATTGATTTTCATTATTTTGCAGTTTATCGATCTCTGTTTGTAAATAAGTATCCATATACGTGGTTATTTCTAGTGGAACAAGAAAAGGATCGAGGGAAGTAAGTTCTTTTACTTCCTTGTATACTACATCGAAATATGCTTGATATGGATAGGAAATATTTTGAGTTTTATCTTGTTTTAATAAATCATCGATACTTAGCGATATACCAACCTCGTATTCATCGAAAGTGATAACATTATTTTTCAACATTTCTTGAAGCACAATGTTCTTTCTTTTAAAAGCTTTTTGAGGATGACGAATAGGATGATAAGAAGAAGGAGATTTAATTAATCCTACTAGAAGAGCGCATTCAACATAATTCAAGGATGATACATCTTTTGCAAAGAATTTTTTCGCGGCATAAGAGATACCGGGAATAGATTCTTCGAAGTAGATATGATTAAAAAAAGCTTCAAGTATTTCTTCTTTCGAAAGATTTTGTTCTATAAGGAAAGCAATATATGCTTCCTTTACTTTTCTTTGAAGAGTCTTTTCGTTAGTTAGCACAACATTTTTGATCAATTGTTGCGTTAAAGTAGAACCTCCTTGAGTCCACGATGATGGATTTAAATTAGAAACAAAAGCTGAGATGATTCTTTTTGGATTAAAGCCATTATGATAAAAGTATTCAGAGTCTTCTATACTTAAAAGTGAATCGATAAGAATTTGAGGTAATTCCTCATACTCTATATATTCTTGATTCAATGAATAGAATGAGGATATAACATTGTTATTTTCATCTAAGATGGAAGAGTATTTAATATCACTATGGGAAGTAAAAACAGGGAGTTTTACATCTTTTAAAGTGAAAAATAAAAACGTTCCTAAAAATGATAGACATAGAAACGTAATTACGGAAATAAATATCAATATGCGATTAAAGATTTTTTTCATGAAAATAGACCTCATCTACCACGTCTAAATAATTCACTCGTGGATTATAGCCTTGGCTGACAAGATGTCCTTTTTCTCTGCATTCCTTGATAGAAATAGAATGCTTTTCATCACTTAAGAACTGCGTGATGATAATATTTGCATCGATCAAATAGATCTCATCTAATAATTTGAAGTAAATCAAGAAAAATGCAATACCTCCATGCTTTAACACTTTTTGAAGATGTTTTATTTGATGAAGATATATATTTCTAAAGGTAAATGATGAAGCAGATTTAGTTTCTTTACATTCAAAATCGATGTAACGAGAACGATATACACCATTATAGTCAGTAGTTGATTGCTTTTCAAAATAAGCATCTACGATACGCATTTTTGTATAATCTACTTTGACGATATGAATAGGAGTAGGTCTTTTAGTGATTATTGCTCGACCTTCTTCATCGTAAAAAGAATTAGATACATTGATGGCATGTTCAAAATCCATACCACGATTAGCCGCGTTGATTAATTCTTTTTTTTGATCAACTTTCTTTTTGTTAGGATAATTAATCATAAATCAAGGCTCATATTTATTATGAGCATTCTCCTTTCTTACTATTCGAGGAATTGTTTTATTCTTCTTTCAAATTCTTTTGGTGTAACGTTTTTACCGGAAATCAATGAAGAGATGACATCTTTGATTGGTTGAGGTAAAGAACGTTGATGACTTAATACTTTGATATATTCTTCTTTTAGTTTTTCTTTGGATATATATACTTGACGATATAAATTCATCAAGTCAATAGCGTCATTTAATGGATCATGCGATACACCAAAAGGTGTGCCTCCAAAAAGTTTTAGATAAGATGTTAACGAATAAGTATTTCCATTATCATCTTTGCAATATTGGCTGATAAAAGCGAGATAATCTATGATATTTTTACAGATGCTATAACCGATCATAGCATTATATGGTTTGGAATATGAAATTGAATCGACGATCATTTTATGGTCATTAGAACCAAAAACAAAGAAAACACATTCCTTTGGATCAACGTTAAGAAAAGAAAGAAAATCGTCAAACATTTGTTCTAGGGTAATACCATTTCTTAATGTTTCTTCAGTGATGGATGTGATTTGAGTGACAATTTTTCCAATAGGACCTAATGATTTAACATAAGCTTTATATGTAGGATAATTCTTTTGATGCACTATATGACCATTGGGAGATAATTTACATTTTACCGCTCCTACAGCGATTATTTCATGCGAAAATTGCGTTCCCTCGAAATCGAGAAAAACACCATACTTTTTTCCTTTAGTTAATTTTTGTAAAGCTTTCATGGTCCACCTCATTTAATTAAGTATAAGGCAAAATAACAAAAAAATAAATGAAAACATTTCTCCGCCTAGATACATATTAATATATTGAACAATAAGAGTTCGGAAGTAGGTGAAAAAATGTCTTGTTGTCCTTCAAAATGTCCTTGTGGAACTCAAACCCTTGATGCAGACTGCGGAGTAACCTTAAGTGTTACCGCTTCTGAGTATGTTGCACGTGTTTGTTCACAAGTCACTTTTACAGTTGTCTTAACCAATAATACAGAAGAAACACTTCAAAACGCTGTTTTAGTTTGTCCATGTCACAGCGCTTTAGCATTGTTGCCAAATACTGTAACTGTCAATGGTAATTCTATCGAAAATGTTACACCAGATTGCATACCAATTGGCGATGTTTGTCCAAATAGCAATGTTACCATCACATATACTTGTGTGGTAATGCAATGTCAAAGATATATTTCAACACAAGCTTGTGCTAAGTTTTGCATTTGCTGTTGCTTAAATAAACGTAGTTTCATTGTTAAATCAGAGCCACATACTTTACAAGTATGTTGTTGTTGCCAAGGAAATAGCTAGTAGTAAGAAGGAGAGTTTCTCTCCTTTTTTTATTTCCGGATATAAATAAATCATTATTTTATAAATATAAACAACTATTCCTTACAAACTTGTTATATTATTAAAAATAATATATAATTGAAATGCATTTATGAAAGGAGTATCGTTTATGGAACTTGATTTAGAATTGACATCTCAACAAATAATTGATAAGGAATTCACAGGTATCAAACCAGGATATAATCCTTTGGATGTAGATGAGTTTCTTGATAAAGTTGCTAAGGATTATGTTTTGATGGAAAAATATATTGAAGTAACCTCGGCAGAAATCGAAGAATTAAGAACGACAGTTCGTATTTATAAAAAGAAACTTGATGAGTTAGAATTGCAAAATGAAATCAATCAAAAGAAGTTCGGAAGAATAACTGATGATTGCAATGTCTCATTCTCTAACTTGGAATTACTTCAAAGAATCAACGCTTTAGAAAATGCTTTACATAAGGTGGGCGTTGATCCAACAACGATTAAATAGAATTTGTTTACATTTGACCTGGATAATTGCTGGCTAGAAATAGTTAGAGGAAAGTCCATGCTCGCACAACCTGCGATGGTTGTAGTGTTTGTGCCAGAGGAAAAAATAACTCTGGGTAGGTGGGAGCACCTAACGGCAAAGCGAAACCTAAGTCGCAAGATATGGTATAGCTTTTGAAAGTGCCACAGTGACGAAGTTTATGTGAAAGCATAAAGTGGAACGCGGTAAACCCCGCAAGCGAGAAACCTAAATTTGGTAAGGGAGGTCGAAGCGAAGAATTGAATTCAGCTTTGGCATGCTTATGCATAGATAAATTATTATCCGCGACAAAACATGGCTTACAGGGTCAAATACTCAATATTAAGGGAGAAAAAATATGAATTTACCTAATAAGATTACTACATTTAGAATGGGATGTGTTTTAGTTATCGCCTTCCTTCTTTTATTTCCTTGGTCAAATATGGGAATCAATATTCCTGTATTGTTTAATGATGTTGATTTGATATACTTAATAACATTCGTATTATTTTTACTTGCATCATTTTCAGATTTCTTGGATGGACATATTGCTCGTAAATATAATTTAGTGACCAATTATGGAAAATTTATGGATCCTATTGCTGATAAATTATTGGTGAATTCTTTATTTATTATATTGATGGTAAAAGGGCCATTTAAAATACCAGCTTGGATTACAGTTATTATGATTGCTCGCGATCTTGTAGTCGATGCAATTAGATTGCTTGCAGCTGAACAAAATATCGTTCTAGCGGCTTCATTTTGGGGTAAGCTTAAGACAGTATTACAAATGGTAGCTTTATCATTTGTTTTGTTAAATGGTTTCCCATTCAACTTTATTTCTTCACTTGCCGCTAATATTTTCTGCTTAGTTTTATGCTCTTGTGCTGCTTTTGCTTCATTGATGTCAGGGGTTATGTACTTGGTCAAAAACATTTCGGTTTTCCAAGATCATAAGAAAGAAGAATAAGATGTTAAAAGATGAAGTTTGTTCATATTTAATTGATCACAATATTACTTTTGCTTCAGCAGAATCATTAACGGGAGGATTGTTTGCTTCAACTGTTACAAGTGTTTCTGGTATTTCAAAAGTGTATAAAGGAAGTATTATAAGTTATGCTTCATCTATTAAAAGAGATATTTTAGGAATTCCACAAGAGGATATCGATAAATATGGTGTAGTATCCTATCAAGTGGGCTACTTAATGAGTAAATCTGCTTCTAAACTTCTTGATGTCGATTTAGCAGTATCTTTTACAGGTAATGCAGGACCACAAGCAATGGAAGGAAAAGAAGTTGGTTTAGTATATATTGGTATAACATATTTAAATGAAACTAAATGCTTTGAGTTTCATTTTCAAGGTAATAGACAAGAAATAAGGGAACAATGTGTAGATAAAGCATTTACTTTAATTAAAGAAATAGTTAGTTAGATTAAAAATAATAGGTAATGTAATATATAGGAGGCTTTAAATATGGTAGAAAGAAATAGTCAATCGAAAGATGAAAAATTAGAGCAAGCTTTGAAAGATATTGAAAAGATGTTCGGAAAAGGTTCAGTAATGAAATTGGGGGAAAGACCAAGCGCTGGCGGTGAAGTAATTCATTCTGGATCATTATTGATTGATAATGCATTAGGAATAGGTGGATATCCTAAAGGAAGAATTATTGAAATATTTGGACCAGAATCTTCAGGTAAAACAACTTTAGCATTATCTGCGATTGCGGAGTGTCAAAAGAAAGGTGGAAGAGCGGCTTTTGTTGATGCTGAACATGCAATAGATCCTACATACGCTACAAAATTAGGGGTGAATATTGATGAATTAATTTTGTCACAACCTGATTGTGGTGAACAAGCTTTAGAAATTGTAGAAATGCTCGCTCGTTCTGAAGCAATCGATATTATCGTTGTCGACTCTGTTGCTGCGTTAGTGCCTCAATCTGAATTAGATGGAGAAATGACCGATTCATCAGTGGGAGCGCACGCTCGTTTGATGTCTAAAGCAATGAGAAAAATCGCGGGTGTTTTAAATAAAAATAGCTGTACAGTTATTTTCATTAACCAATTAAGAGAAAAAGTTGGTGTTATTTATGGTAATCCAGAAGTTACTACTGGTGGACGTGCTTTAAAATTCTATTCTTCAGTTCGTATTGATATTCGAAAAGGAGAAGCAATTAAAGAAGGAGACCAAATCAAGGGAAATACTGTCAAAGTTAAGATTGTAAAGAATAAAGTTGCACCTCCATTTAAGAATTGTGAAGTCGATTTAATTTATGGAGAAGGATTTTCTAAATATGGAGAAGTTCTTGATATGGCTTTACAATATGGACTTGCTAAAAAATCTGGTTCTTGGTTTGAAGTTCTTGGTGAACGAGTTGGACAAGGAAAAGATGCTGCGAAAAACTTCTTAAAAGAGAATGCGGAAGTATTTGACAATCTATATCGTCAAATTGAACAAAAGATGAGTGAACAATAGATAGATTTGAAAAAAGGTGAAAGCCTTTTTTCTTTTGCGTAAAATACCATTATTTTGTAATTCTATGTAAATATTAATCATAACTAAGCCATTTTGACATATTTTTTTATTTCTTCTTTATAATGAAATTAGTAGGAAGGTGATTTCATTTGATAAAAATAGAAACTGAACGTCTTATCTTAAGAAATTTTCTCGAAAAGGATGAAAAAGACTTATATGAATATCTTTATCAACGTAAATATGAAATGTTTGAATCATATCCTGATATAAGTGAAGAAACGATATCAAAACATTTGCAATATCGATTGCGTAGCGATGAATTTATCGCTTTAGAATTAAAGGAAAATCATAAAGTAATTGGTAATATATATTTTGGAAAAAGAGAATTTGAAGCTCGCGAAATAGGATATATCCTCAACAAGAATTATTTTCATAAAGGATATGCAACCGAAGCAGGAAAAGAAATAATTAAAAGGGCTTTTGATAGTGGTGTACATCGCATCTATGCTGAATGTGATCCTCGCAATAATCCTTCAAGGAGGCTTTTAGAAAGACTTGGACTAAAAAAGGAAGGAATATTAGAAAAAAATGTATTTTTTAAACGCGATGAAGATAATCATCCATTATGGCAAGATACGATGATTTATGGATTGATAAATCCTAAAGATAAATAAAACAATAAAAACAATAGCTTTTTACTATGGTTCTTATCTTTTTTTATAGATAGGATATTTGTAATAAGATGTGATTTAGTAAAGTTAAATAAAATATGTAAAAAATGAAAATTATTTATTTTATAAATTCTTTGCGTGTCACATTTAAAAAAATGGCTAATTTTATTGTTTTTTTTATGTTTTTGGGTTATATTTTTCCTAGCTAAAAAGAGGAGGATTTTTTATGGAAGAAGAAAAGAAAGAAAAAAAGCCGAATAAAGTATTAGACTTTCTAATCACTACATTAAATGGTATGGCATATGGCTTATTTGCTACATTAATCATTGGTACAATCATCAATACAATAGGTGGATTTTTTCCAAATGGAGAAGGTGCAAATGAATTCTGCAAGTTTATGAATTCAACTATTTGTGGAGGAGCTTATGTATTACAAGTACTAACTGGTGCTGGTATCGGGGTAGGAATTGCTTTAGCTCTTAAATTAACTCCTTTACAAACTATTGTTGCAGCTGGAGCTGGTGAAATTGCTTCTTATTTTGCTTTGAGCACTAAATTTGTGACAGATGGTGCCATTAATAATGGTAAGATTAAAGTAGGAGATCCATTAACAATTTATTTAGTTGTTATCGCTACTGTTCTTGCAATGAAATTAGTATTAAGAAAAAAGACGCCAGTCGATATACTTATTGTTCCTTTATTTGGTATAAGTGTTAGTTTAGTTGCTGCTTTATTAATTAGATTCCCTTCAATCTATGTAACATATGGCGTTCAATGGATCGTTAACGAAGGAACATTAATCGTTCCATTCTTTATGGGAATTATTGTTGCTGTAGTGATGGGAATGGCATTAACCGCGCCTATTTCTTCCGCGGCAATTGGTGCGATGGTATTTACAGGAAGCGGTGAAGGACTTGCTATTGCTTCTGGAGCGGCCATTGTTGGATGTTGTTGCCAAATGGTTGGATTTGCTGTTCAATCTCGTAAAGATAATAGTATCGGTATGGTATTTAGTATCGGTATTGGTACATCGATGCTTCAATTTAAAAACATCTTAAGAAAACCTATTATTTGGCTTCCTACTATTATTGCTTCTGCAATATTAGGACCTGTATCTACATGTTGGTTAAAACTAAAATGTATGGGCTCATCTGCTGGTATGGGAACAGCTGGCTTAGTTGGTCAATTTGGAACATATGCATCAATGGGTAATACATGGCAAACATGGGTTGGAATATTTGGTTTACAAATTATTCTTCCTGCTATACTTGTATTTGGCATAGATGTTTTATTTAGAAAATTCAAATTATATGATGTAGGCGACTTACAAGTAGAAAATAAATAACAATCAATAAAAAAATTAAGGCGACTAGAGCTATCCTAGTTGCTTTTTTTCTACTTAAATTAATATAATTTATGGTATTTTTATCATAAAATTATGGATAATTTTCTAAAGTTAAAAAATGATTTTTTTACGTTATAAAAATGTAAATAAAATATAATTTTATTAATTTAATTAATAGGTGGACTAAAAGTGCTCTTCTTATGTTATTAAAAATTATTTTCAAATTTATCGATTTTTGCTAATATAATCAAGTATTAAATTAGGAGGAGACGATGAAAAAAATTGATAAATTATTAGTTTTTACTAGTACGTTACTGATGTTGCCTTCGTTGGTAGGGTTGACTTCTTGTGGCAAAAAAAATAATCAAACAACAAGT
>JBJFEV010000072.1:0-8337 GCA_051891155.1 Bacilli bacterium | reverse complement strand
TTTTTCTTACTTTATTTATTTTATGCATACGCGCGCATTATATGCGTGCGCGTATTAAAAAAACTCTTCACAATAAAATGTGAAGAGCACTACAAATAAATATTATTGCACTAAATTAGAACAATTTCTTTATAACATAGATTAAAGAAGATAATGCACCTAAAATAGAAGATACTGCACCAACGATTGCGCCTACTCCAAGAGAGTATTCTAATTCTTTAAATGTATTAACTTGTGAGCTGGTTGAGCCGAGGACAGAAACACTTACGGTTGTCTTTAAGCTAGATAGAGATGGTGTCATAAATAATAAGACAGCAGATACAACAAAGCCGGCAGCGCAAACTATTGATAAGATAGTAGGTGCTTTCTTTGATAGTAATATGTAAACAACAGCAAGAACTAATGGAAGCAAGAATGCTAACACTAATAAGAATGAAAATTGAATAGTGCTATCTGCAGAAATACCGATAATTGATCCTGCGCTTAATGTTTTACCAAAAGCTAATTCCATTCCTTTATAAGCTTCTGTTTCTTCACCTACTTTTTTAGTGACTCCATCTAAGAACATACAAACAAATGTAAGTACTCCGAAAATTAAAGATAGAAAAGAACTAAGTAATGCAACTGATTTTTTTGATTTTTTTGCCATATTTCCTCCTAAAAATATATATAAAAAATTATATCACAAAAAGAACCGTTTACAATATAAGTTTATTATTTTATAAAAAGAAAAAATGCCCAAAAAGGCATTTTTCTATAAAGTTTCAGCAGATTGCTTTTTTTTCTTCAAGAGCGGTCAATAATTCTTGAACATAATCTTTTTCTTCCACTTTTCTCTTAACATCAATCATATTATCTTCGAACATAACTTCAATTAATTTGATAGTTTTCTTAACTGATAATTCAGATTTGACTCTTAATAAAGTTGGAGTAACTTGATATTTCTTTTTATTAGATACATCTTTATGATGGTAAACATTTTGATCGATTGAGAATGGATCAAGTGCTAAATAGACTTTTAATGTTTTACCAATAATAGTCATATAGACATATTTTTGACCTTTGCATCTAAATGAATCACCGGATTTAGAAATACGAGAATGAACATTTCTATATCTCATAATAACATTCTTGATTTCATTGTAATGTCTCTTTAGATCAGGTGAAGATTTTTCAACTTTTTCATCAAAATCAATTCGATTAATCTTACCCATAGATGGTGTTGTTTGTCCATAAATTTGATTTACTGCAAAGCCTTCTTCGTCATCTTCGCCCTCAAATTCATCTTCTTCCTCTTCTTCATCCTCATCTAATTCAGATTCACTATCTTCACTAGAGAAGCCACCGAAACTAAATGGTTCATGAGTTTCTTCAGCAATTGGTTCTTCTTCGATTTCTTCCTCAACTGGCTCTTCTAAATGTTCTTCAACAATAGGCTCTTCAATGATTGGTTCTTCTTCAACTGTTTCTTCAACAATTGGTTCTTCGACTGATTCTTCAACAGGTTCTTCTACAATAACATCTTCTACAGGTTCTTCTACTAATGGTTCTTCTTCTGGTTTAGCTACATCAAAGTCCATCACTTCACCATCATATTCAGTGACGCGAGCATAAGCCTCATGACCATATGCTAGAATTTGAATTTCTGCTCCTAATTCCACTTTACCATTAACAACGATAGCAGGTTTTTTAACTCTTTCTTCTTTATCTTCTTCAACATTTTCTGGAGTTTCTGGAACGTTATTATAAACGACATTTCCTGCTTGTTTAACTGTATAAATAGAAGAGAAAACAAAATATAATAATGAAAGTAGAATAACGGCAAAATATGCGATAACAAATACTTTCAAATACGGAATAGGTAAATTCCATCTATGAATAATTAAATCAGATTCTTTACCCCAATAATAAACGAAATTTTTAAACTTTAAAATTGCAATTGTTCCAAATCCAAGGAATAAACATAAATTCACTGCTCCAAGAAATGAAGTGTGTTCACGAGTGATCATAATAATTAAGAAAATTAAGATAACGACGATAGCAAGTACAAAGATAGCAATTGCCCCAATTTTATCGTTAATAATTTTCAATAATACGTTATGGTATAATACTCTTAAAATACTTGCTGCCTTTGTAACAATATTGTTTATACCTACCATACCGACAGCAATTACTGTAACAATCCAAAACATAATAAGGTTAAGGATTCCAATAGTCTTTGTGATTCCATACAAGATTTTTGCATTTCTTTCTCTCATAAGACTCCTCCTTTTTAAAACTTATGACTATATATCAATTTAATTATATCGTAGTATTTTTGCAAATCAATATTTTTTTAGTTTTGACCAGTAATTTTCAGCAGTTTTCTCTATTTTATTATCTGAATATTCATAAAAAACCATATGTTTGATATCATCAGGTAAATATTGTTGATCCACATAATGATTAGGGTAACTATGTGGGTATAAATAGTCAATACCATGTCCTAACGATTTTGCACCTTCATAGTGAGCATCTTGCAAGTAATATGGAATTTGAACTCCCTTACCTTCTTTCACCACCTGTAATGCACTATCAATAGCGTTGATAGCACTATTTGATTTTGGACAAGTTGCTAAAAAGATGGTGGCTTCCGCTAAAGGAATGCGGGCTTCAGGAAGTCCAAGTTGAAAAGCTGCATCCACACATGCTTTGGTGATTGCAATAGCATTAGGATGAGCAAGTCCGATATCTTCTGCAGCAATTACTAATAATCTTCTTGATGGAGAAATAATATCTCCAGATGCCAATAATTTAGCAAGATAAAATACACTGGCATTAGGATCTGAACCTCTAATTGACTTTTGAAAAGCAGACAATAAATCGTAATGATTATCGCCATCGCGATCATATTTCATTGAACTTTTTTGAGCGATTTCTTCAGCCATGCTAAGAGAGAAACGATATTTGTTTTCGTAATGAGGTGAAATTTTAAATAATAGTTCAATAGTATTTAAGGCTTTTCTTACATCACCCCCACTAGCGGATGAAACATAGTTAATTAAACCTTGTTCCGATTCTATTTCTACATTGTTTTCTTTTTCCAAAATCGATATAGCTCTTTTTATTGCTTTTGAAATATCATTTGCCTGCACGCTTTTAAATTCAAATATGGTAGAACGTGATAACAAGGCATTATAAATGTAAAAATATGGATTTTCTGTAGTGGATGCAATCAATGTGATATCACCATTTTCAATATATTCTAATAATACTTGCTGTTGCTTTTTAGAAAAATATTGAATCTCATCAATATATAATAAAATTCCATCTTGATTATCTAATGTACCAATGCGAGAAATAATTTCCCTTACATCTTGCGAAGACGCTACTGTCGCATTGATTTTGTATAATGATTTATTGGTTTGCGAGGCAATAATATTTGCAATTGTGGTTTTTCCACATCCTGATGGACCATAAAAAATCATATTGGGTATATATTTACTTTCAATCAATTTTCTTAAAGGACCATTTTTTCCTAAAAGATGAGATTGGCCAACAACCTCATCAAGATTACTTGGTCTTATTAGTGATGCTAAAGGTTGATTCATATTTTTATAAACTCCTTTCAATCATTATAAAATAGATTACTTTAAATATCATTAGTGAGGAAAAATATTTTATATTTTTAAAAAGAAAAAAAGTGAGATAATTGATATAGAATTAATCATATAGTATGATAAAAATATGAGAAGGGATATGATTTAGGGATGAATATATTTGATTATTTATTATGGAGAAAAGATTTATCTTTTTCACAAAGTGAAATAAACGAAGTAGATGCTTTAATATTTTCTGTTATTTCATATATCGAATATGACGGCATTATTCCGACATATCCATCAAAAAGAAAGATACAATACGCTAAATGTGTAGAAGAATTATTTTCTAATACTCCCAAAAAAGAAATTAATTTGGGTCTATTATTATCTAATAATATCCTTGATGTTGCGGATATATGTAAAGATAGCAATCGTTTTGGTAAAGTATATGTATCTAATTACATCAACAAGATTTCATCAGAAAATGAGGAGCAATTTTGTGCCATAACATATCATTTTTTGGATACGATATACATCTGTTTTCGAGGAACAGACGATACTATTATTGGATGGCAAGAAAATTTAAATATGATCTGTGAAAAAACAATTCCCGCACAGACAGATGCTGTAAAATATCTCAATAAAGTATCTTCATTATTCCCCGATAAAAAAATAATCATAGGTGGACATTCAAAAGGAGGAAATCTTTCCTTTTACGCTTCCATTTATTGTGAAAAAGTAGTCCAAGATAAAATCATCAAAGTCTATTCCTTTGACGGACCCGGTTTCTTTAAAAAGAGACTAGATAAAGACAAATATTTAAGAATTAAAAAAAGATTGATTTCTTATCTTCCTCAAGATTCAATTGTCGGTCAATTTTTTGACCTAATATCAAAAAAATATGTTATTAAAAGCAATGCGCGTGGAGTAAATCAACACGAAGCATTATCTTGGCAAATTGAAGGAAATCATTTTGTAAAAGTCAAATCACTAACGCGAAAAAGTGTGGAGATCGATAAAGGAATTACTAAACTAATTTCTAGCCTTTCCTTAGAAGAGAGACAAGAATTATCTTCTGAAGTATGGAATGTATTTTCCAATCTCGAACTTGATAAACTATTACAAATTAAAGGTAACTATCGCCAATTGATTAGATCCACATCTTCCATCAACAAAAAATATCGAAGATTTATTATTTCTGCGATATTAGTATTTATAAAAAATGGAGCTATATAAAAAAATGTAGGTTGATGCCTACATTTTTTATGCTTTTGCTTTTGCTAAATTATCGATGGTTTCAAAGACCTCATTATATTCTTTTTCCATATCTTTTTCACCAAAGAATTCCCATGTTGGTTTCCAATAAGAATATATTTGATTCAATTCATCGATTAAAACACTATCATCACCGATATATGATAAAATTTTATCATAAGCAAATTTATTGTAATCATAAGTATTTGGAGCGCAAATGTACAATTGTTTTAAATATTTTCTTTCTCCTTCTAAATTAACTTCGATTAAAGCTCCATCGATTCTAGTATATACAGTTCCATCGTATAAGAATTCATAATTTAGGCTTCTTTGAACTAAAGCTGAAGAATCAATATTTTTTAATTGCATATATTTTCTAATTTCAGTAAATAACACAAAAAGAGCATTTAATGTATCATCATCTTTAATTAAATCATAATTAAAACTAAAGATATTTGTACTCTCATCATAATAAGAATAATCTGCTTCATGTCCTGCAGGCATATGATAAGATAACTTAAATCCAAAATTAAATTCATAAGTCAATTTAATAATAATTACTTGTCTATCCTCTGATGATAACTCTTTCCACTTCTTAATACTTGATTCCATAAATAACCTCACTTATTTTGCTTTTTTACATTATAACATATATATACGAATTTTTGTTTTCTTTTTTGTTTTTTAATACATTTCTCACTTTTTTATCTTAATCCCATTCTTTTATTTGCCGCTTTATGGCCGATTATTGAAAAAATATAGGTAATTAATAAGCATACCACAAAGCACATATTCCAAAATGATAAAGTAGAATCGACAAATACCACTTCAAAATTAATAGCTAAAAATAATATAAGAAATATAATATGAAACAATTGATCTAAAAAAACTACTTTTCGCGCATAAATGGTCGTATATAAAGGAAATTGAATTTTATCAAGTTTTTCTTTTTCAATTCCTTTAACCAATTGGTCAATAGTTATTCCATAATATGTCGATATGTTTATCATCGATGCAATATCTGGTTCAATTGTCCCCTTTTCCCATTTTGAAACAGTTTTGTTGGATACTCCTAAAACTTTTCCTAATTCTTTTTGCGTGACCCCTCTTTTTTTCCTAAGTTCAATAAGCGTGTCAGAAATACCATTATAATAAGTCATATGTCCCCCTTAAACTAATTAAAAATAATATTTATCTTCTTTATTTATTTCTTTATTTATTAATAATTATAACTCATTAATTTGGTAAATGTTACATAAAATTACAATATTATAAAATTGCAATCAAATATTGAATAAATGTCTTAAGTCCTATACCAATTAAAATTAATCCTCCAACAATTTGTGCTTTATCAGATAAAAGTTCTCCAAATTTCTTTCCAATACAAATAGAAATAATAGAGAAGATAAATGTTACAATTCCTATGATGACAGAAACTAAAATTGCAAAGAAATTATTATCAAGTCCATAACTTGCTCCAACCCCAATGAATACTAATCCCACAGTTAATGCATCGATTGATGTTGCAATTGCTTGAATGAATAATTGACCAAATGTTAATGTCTTTTTTTCTTCCACTATTTCTTTTGTCTCATCATCTTTTTGTTCTTTGGCTTTTTTCTTTTGCTCTATGGTTGCTTTAATTCCTTCATATAACATTTTGCCACCGATATACGACAAAAGAATGAGAGCGATAATCGCAGTAAAATGCTCTAAGAATGATTTGAAGATATTTCCGACAAAATAACCTATTAAAGGCATCACACATTGAAATATACCAAACATTCCTCCGATGAGGCACATCTTTGGTGCTTTCATTTTTGTCTCATTCATACCGTTAGTCATTGAGACTGCCGATGCGTCCATAGCCAAACCAGCTCCAAGTAAAATTGCATAAATAATTGCGTTAAACATATATCCTCCTATATATAGAAAAAAGACCTATGTCAAAAAGACATAAGTCTCGTTATTTAAGATTGAACCTGAATTGAATTTCAGTATGTAGGTCAATCACTCTATTGAGCTAACTACTCCCCTATATGAAATAACTATAATTCATCCCTACAAAAAATGCAACTATATTTGCATGGTAGTAGGATTTTTCAGAATAACGCTTAGAATAATGAAATAGAACGATCTTGTTCTAATTGTGCTTTAGCAATTAATGCATCAGCATGTGCATATCCATTATTCTTTGCGGCTGTAGCGTAATCGATAGCGGCTTGATAATTCTTTTCCACCCCTCTACCATAGTAGAAACATAAACCGCAGTTGTACATACAAACAGCACTTGGATATGTGTTACTTTCTGCACCAGCGTAGAAATAAGCAAAAGCGCGAGGTAAATCTTTTTCTACAACAGTTCCAAGATAGAACAAATTTCCACGAATAGAAGCTTCCTTGCCATCCACATTTGTTAATGAATCATATAATTCTACCGATTCTTTATCTTTAGCATTAAATGTTTTATTGAGCCAATAGAATGCTTCAAGATGATCAGGAACACATCCAATACCGTCACGATAATATTTACATAATTCTCTAGTAGCAAGAGGATTTCCTTGGCTAGCAGATAGATACATATAATAGAAAGCTAATTTATTTGATTGTGCACAACCGATTCCATTTAAATAAAGTTTACTTACTTCATATTGCGCAATCGCATCACCTAAATCTGCGGCCTCTTTAAACATACGGAAAGCCTTATGTCTTGATGGTTTTGAACCTTGACCATTTAGATACATATATCCCATTTTAGTATATGCATCATTACATTTTAATGCAGCGGCTTTTGCCAAAAGTTCAAGTGCTTCAACAAATTTATTTTGATTAAATTGTACACTAGCGGCAGACAATAATTTCTCTTGTTCATCAGTATTAGGAGTATCAGTAATTAAATCAATCTTATCATTCCATTTATATGGTCTTAATTGATCTTCCAGACGTTTAATATACTTTTCAACCGATTTATTACCTTTTTCTAAAGCATATTCAAAATACTCTTTAGCTTTAATATAATCAGCCTTTACTCCTTTTGCATGCATATAACAATATCCGAGCATCGCGTTAGCGTATACAGAAGGATTATTCATTAAAGTAGCGACATGGAACAAACTAGCAGCGCGATTATAATCAGGTTTTAATCCATCTGAACCATAGAAATATGAATCAGCTTTTTCGGTAATTTCTTCTGAACTCATAGTTAAATGATTAATAAGATTAATCGCTTCATCATGAATATCTTCAAGAGCTTTTTCAGCCCAGTATGCTGCTTCATATTCATCTTTTTCGATTTTAAATGATACATATAAATAAGCTAAAGCAATAGAAGCTTCAGCGTTCCCTTGTATAGCGGATGAATAAAGATATTTAAATGCTTTGTGATAATCTATTTTTTTTGTATATTCGATATCTTGCAAACGAATACCACAATTCTTTTGAGCGACTATATCACCTCTTGAAGCACCAAGAAGCATTAAATCTAAAATTTTCTTTTTATTAA
>JBJFEV010000071.1:0-8488 GCA_051891155.1 Bacilli bacterium | reverse complement strand
TAACTATATTTTTAAAATTAAATAAAAAGTTTTCTAACCATTTAGTGGCTAGTGCATCTAAGTTATTGGTAGGTTCATCTAGAAGCAAAATATCAGGATTACCAAAAAGAGCTTGAGCAAGTAAAACTTTAACTTTTTCTTTTGAGTCAATATCTTTCATAAGCAAATCGTGCTTATCTTCACTTATTCCTAAATTTGATAATAGGCTTCTTGCATTAGAATCTGCTTCCCATCCTTCTAAAGAGGCAAATTCACTTTCAAGTTCAGCAGCTTTAATACCATCTTCTTCCGTAAAATCAGTTTTTGCATATAATTCATCTTTTTCTTTCATTATCTCTACCAAACGACTATGGCCATGAATTACCGTATCAACAAGAGTATAATCATTATATTCATTTTGATTTTGCTTTAAAATAGACATTCTTTCATTTTCTGTTAAAGTAACAGAGCCACTTGTTGGTTCTAATTCATTAGAAATAATCTTTAAAAAAGTAGATTTGCCCGCGCCATTTGCGCCTATAACTCCATAGCAATTTCCTTGGCTAAAAGAAAGATTAACATCCTTATATAATACTCTTCCTCCAAATTGCATTGATACATTTGATACTACTAGCATTTTCTTCCTCCTCATGTTGAGTCCACATAGGTGAATATATCATATATTTTCATAAAAACAAACGTTTACTATAAAGATTAGCATTTATTCCCTTATTTCATCGCTATGAATAATATCAATATTTACCTTATTTTACAAAAGCCACTTGCAATAAAAATTATTTTCTTTTAAAGTTAAAGTAAGGGAAAATAAAAAACATGAAAAAACAATTAATTAATAGAAAAAAGGAATTAAAAAATTTCATTATATTTAAAACTCTTCCATTAATTATAACGATTGCTTGTTTAGTCGTTGCATTTTTCATGTTCACTTTACGCAATAAATCATCTATAGCCACAAGAAACAAAGAGTACATCAAAGAAAGCACCACTTCTTTACAACAAAGACTTGATGTTAAATTTGAATCATCTTTAAATAATATTTCATCAATTGCCTACTTATTTGGCGAATCAATTTCCACTATCGAAGAGAGTAAAAATCTAATTAAAGAAATTGAGCAACAAACCGAATTTGATTACGTAAGATTTATTACTAAAGACGGTAGTGATATCACTTCTGATGGAGCGTTTATTGGAGAAGATGGAGAAATCGTTAACGTAAGCGATAGAGATTATTTTATCGATGGTATGAAAGGAAATAAAGGAATCACTTTAGTAGAAAAATCAAGGGTAAATAATCAACGCCAAGTCGGTTTTTATGCTCCCGTTATTTCATCTGGAAACATAGAAGGAATACTAATTGGTTTTTATCTTGATTCTTCCATATCTTCTGACTTATACAACACTTTTTACAGCAAGCAATCTTCTGTCTATATCATCAATAGTGATAAAAAGATTATTTCCTCTTCTGTCAATAAAGAGTTTACCTCCATCCTAGATGAAGCAGAAGACAAGTATGACTTCAACAATATCTTGCAATCATATCTATTTAACGACAACAACAAAGCTCTTTTTGATTCATCGCTTGAAAAAAAAGAAGCAGCTTTATTTGAAATAAATTCCCAAAAAGGAAAAACATATGGCTACGTTACTCGCCTTTCTTTTGATAATGTTGATTGGTATATTGTTCAAACTTATCCATATGAAGCCACACAAGTTCTATTTAGTATTGCTAATGATTCTGGTTTATCTTTAGAAGCAGCCATTTTAGTCATCGCGGCTTTATATGTCACTTATATTATTGTCATGCAAGTATTAAGAAACAAACGTATCGCACAAGAAAATAAGATTGCTTCGTATGTCACAAATGCAGCGCGTGACATATTTAAAACTATGTTTTTTGTTGACTTAGAGCAAGATATGTATGAAGACCTATCTATCGAAAAACTTCCTCTTCCGAAAACTGGATCCATTAACGAATTAAAAGAATGTGTCATCAGTGAAGTAATCAATGAAAAACAAATAAGTGAAGTTATGCAGTTTTTCCATCCAAACAATTTGAAAAATTATAATCCTAATAAAAATTCTAATATGGTCATCGAAACAATTAATAGTTCATCTCATGAAGAAGCTTATTCTTCAATGACATTCGTTCCAATCGACATTGAAGGAAATAATATCAAATGTGGTCTATTAGTTTTTAACGATGTCACCGATCAAAAGAAGAAAGAACTTCAAGCTAATATCGAATTAGAAGAAGCATATAATCAATCTCAAAGTGCCTCAAAAGCAAAAACTACTTTCCTATTTAATATGTCACACGATATAAGAACTCCGATGAATGCTATTTTAGGATTCGCAGAATTAATTGAAAAACATTTGGATGACCAAGATAAATGTAAAGTATATTTAGAAAAATTAAAATCATCTTCCTCATTCCTCTTATCCTTAATCAATAACGTCCTAGATATGGCACGTATTGAATCTGGGCAAACAGAAATTGTTGAAAGTGTTTGGAACATAAATAAATTTGTCAGTGATTTAGTATCTGTTTTTGAAAGTGCTATTAAAGAAAAAAATTTAAAATTCATAAAATTTATGGATATCAAACACGACAATATATATTGCGATGCAACTAGACTTCGACAAATTTTCTTAAATATTATTAGCAATGCGGTTAAATATACCCGTAGTGGAGGAGAAATAAAACTCATCATAAAAGAAATTGAATGTGATAAAGAAGGCTATGCTCGCTTCCAAACTATTGTTAGCGATAATGGAATCGGTATGAGTAAAGAATTCCTTCCTCATATATTCGAAGAATTCTCTCGAGAAAAAACTACGACTGAATCAAAAGTAGTAGGTACTGGTTTAGGAATGCCAATTGTCAAGACTCTAGTAAACTTAATGCATGGCACAATTGATGTAGAAAGTGAGCAAGGAGTAGGCACAAAATTTACCGTTACATTAGATCATAAAATTGCTATAAAGGAAGAAATTAATGTCGAAGAAGAGATTTCTAAAGAAAAAGATTTATCATCCTATAAAGGCAAACGAATTCTTCTAGCGGAAGATAATGAACTTAATACCGAAATCGCTGTTACAATCTTAGAGGAAGCAGGATTTATTGTCGAGCATGCTGAAAATGGTCAAGTATGTGTTGATATGCTTAAAAATGCTAAAATCGGTTATTACGATTTGATTTTAATGGATATTCAAATGCCAGTTATGGATGGATATAAAGCGACCGAGATGATAAGAGCAATTAACAATCCAAGATGTGATATTCCAATTATTGCTATGACCGCGAATGCATTTGATGAGGATAAACGTAAAGCTTATGTTATCGGTATGGATGGTCATATATCAAAACCTATAAATATCCCTCAACTATTAGAGTCTATTTCAAAAGCTATTAAAAATAAAAAATAAAACTATGATATGTTTTTATCATACTTTATGAACTATTGATGATATAATGAGAATGTTTATAAAGGAAATTAATTATGAAAGAAAACATAAAACGTGCAATATTTTTCGATTTAGATGGAACGCTTTGGAATGCTTTACCATCATTAAAAGAAGCATATAATATCGCAATGGAAAAAGCTAATGAACCTTATCGTTTTGATTTAAACCAAATTAAATCATATATGGGGTTGACTCCAGAAGAAACATGTCCATTAGCCTTTAAGGATAAAAGTTTAGAAGAAGGTTTGGCTTTATTTAAATTATGTTATGATTATGAGCTTATTTATTTAAAAGAACATCCTGGTACTTTATATCCTCACGTTAAAGAAGTATTAAGTCAATTAAAAACAAATTATCATTTGTATATTGTAAGCAATGCTGACAAAGGATATATTGAAAATTTTATTGATGCTTGTCATATGGAGGATTTCTTTGATGGCTTTGTTCAAGCAGGAGATACTTCCCTTCCTAAATGGCAAAATATTTTATATTTAAAAGAACGAGAACATGTTGATGATTTAATTTATGTAGGAGACACTTTAAAAGATAAAGAAGAAACTAAAAAAGCAAAACAAAAGTTTATTCACGCTGCATATGGGTTTGGACATATTGATGACGATGAATATTTTGTTTCTTCTTTTGAAGAACTTCCTTCATTAATAAAAAAATTATTTGATATAAATTAATAAAAGCAGTAAAGAATTTGTAAAAGAACTTCTTTACTTTTTTTATTTCTTTTTCTTTTTTCTTTTTTACTGTATAATTTATTTACAAATATAAACAAGGGGAATTTAAAATGGAAAATAATGTTCAACAAACATCTTCTCAATTTAAACTAAATTATAAGCGAACCTTAATTATTGGTTTTGCCTTTTTTGGAATTTGCTTATTGTGGCAAGTATATGACACTTGGTGTCCAACTTTTTTAACGGAATTATTTAAAGAAGCTATTTATGGAGACTCTCCGGTAAATGAAAAGCAAGTTCAATACCTAGTTGGTATTATGATGGCACTAGATAACCTAGCCGCTTTAGTATTATTACCGCTATTTGGTAGACTGTCAGATAAAACAAATACTCGTCTTGGAAAACGTATGCCTTACATTATTGTAGGAACACTTGTCTCAGCTATTGCTTTTCCTTTTATACCTGTATTCTTCCATTATAACAATTTGGTTGGCACGATCATATTAATGGCAATTGTCGTGTGTACGATGATGATGTATCGTAATCCTGCGGTAGCATTAATGCCTGATATGACACCAAAACCATTAAGAAGTAAAGCGAATGGTGTCATCAATATTATGGGATACATCGGTGGTGCATTTGCCACAATCGTAGGTATTATCTTTGTTCTTTCTGATTATTTAGGTACTACTTCTAAGCATCCATGGTTGTTCAATAATATATGGGCAGTAGAAGGTCCTTTCTTAGTAGCTTCCGTACTAATGGTTATTTCGGCAGTAGTATTATGTTTATCAATAAATGAAAACAAAGTTCTTGAAGAAGTAAAAGATGATATGGAAAGAGGCGAACAATTTGCGGAAATCGAAGATAAAGTTAGTTCTGATGACAAATTGAGTGCACGAAATAGACGTATGTTAATCTTTATTCTCGTCGCCGAATTCTTCTGGTTTATGGCGGATAACGGCATTGGTACTTTTATGGGTAACTATACTGTATATCATCTAAAAGCCGCTACATCATCAAATGCAGTTAATACCATTATTGGTGGTTTAGGATCAGTTCTTGGATTTGCTCTTGGAGGAATAATTGCTTCTAAAATAGGAAGAAAATATACAGTTGTTTCTGGTTTATCCTTATCATTACTTTCTTACATCGTTTGGTTAATATTGACATTCACAGTTTTAAAAGATGCTGCCGGAGGCGGTAAGTTCCCTGTTGCTATATATATTATTTGGTTCTTTAAAGGCCTTGGAATGTCCTTAGTCCATGTAAATTCATTCCCTATGGTTGTTGAATTATGCAGCGATAAATCAATCGGTAGATTCACCGGTTATTATTACGCTTCCTCTATGGCGGCTCAAACCATTACTCCAATTGCTTTAGGATCACTTATGTTGCTTCCTTCTATCGACTTTGGTTATTTACCAGTATATGCATCTTGTTGCTTAATTGTTTCTCTTGTCGTATTTATGTTCGTAGCTAATGTTCAAACTAAAAAAACAAAAATTGCTAAAGGTTTAGAATCATTTGATCAAGGGGATTAAAAATGAAAAAAAACAAATATAAATCTTTGACGCACCCTTTAATTTTACAAGGAATATGCCATCGAGGTTTACATAATCAAGTTGATACTGAAAATGGAATTAATGCTTTTAAAAATGCCTTAAACGCTTCTATGGCTATCGAACTAGATGTGCATTTAACCAAGGATAATGAACTGGTAGTATTTCACGATTCTTCAACTTTACGCATAACAAAAAAAGAAGGAATTATTGAAGATTTAACTCTAGAAGAAATAAAAAATAACTATCGCCTTGCTGATAATGAAACAATTCCCACTTTAAAAGAAGTTCTTGAACTAGTTAATGAACAAGTTCCTATAGTCTTAGAATTAAAAGTATTTAGAAAGAATTATGTTTTACTATCTAAGCGAGTAAAAGAAGAATTAAAAATAATCAAAGATAAAAGGAATATTACTATCATTTCATTCGATCCACGCGCTTTAGTTCGTTTTAAAAAAGAAGGATACCTTCGCCTTCTTCTAGTAACAGAAGAAAAGAAATATCGTTGGATATATCATCTTCGTCACCTATTTGAAGGTGTTGATTTAGAATATAGTTTTTTAAAGCAAAAAAAGGTTCAAAGATATTGTAAGAATCATTTTGTTAATGTCTGGACTGTGGATAATAAAGAAGTATTTGATAAATGCTTACCTTATGTAGATACTATTACATTCCAACATATGGACGAACAATATGTAAAAACTGAATTAAGTAAAAAAAATAAGATTTAACATTATGTCATAAGAAGCCCTACTTCTTTAAGTAGTGATAACATGTCAAAAAAGTGAAAGTTCTATAATCATGAACTCTCACTTTTTTTCATATTATAAAGAAACAACAAAAGCAAACAATAATATAATAAATATTCCCAAAGAAACCATCGCAAAAGCAAATGAATAAGTACTTGTCTCTTCTCCAATAGAATGAGATAAGGTTGAAGTAAATGAATCTATCTTCTTTTGATAATAATGAGATGGTTTGTTAGAAGCGTGGCGATCGATAAATTCCCCTATTCGAGTTGATATTTTTTTATCTTCATACTTATATATATGGGCCTTGAAGATTGTTTTACTTAATATATAAAATATAAAATCTAAAGATATAGTAATATATCGAACAATATGTACAATGAAATAGAATGTTCCATATACTAGGAAATACTCAAAGAAATATGCTATATACCTCACTACATACTTTATAAATAAATAAGGTACTGTAACCACTAAAAAACGATAAACATTTTCTAAATCAAAGAATGAAGGAATAATGTTAATATATTTTCCATTTTGCTTTAGAAGTAATCTAATAAATACAAAGTATACTAATAAACCGATAGCAATAGAAATTAATGCTCCTTTTAAACATGTAAAAGAGAAGAAATTAATATGATGAGTGAAGGATTGCACATGGAAAAATTCATTTGCTTTACTAATAATATTGAGATTGATAATATTTGGCAATATTCCAATAAGTGGTAACAAAACGCTGCTTACAATTAATACCCCTTTGCTTAATGGAGATATATATTGAGTCATATTATCATACTTAGATTGTAGTTCTTCACTTTCATTTTTTTCAACAAAGATAGCGATGAATAATTTACTCATATAAGCAATTGTAAGTCCCCCTGAAAATAAGAAAGTCCATTCAACAAATTTAAAAGCAAATAAAGAAGATCCACTTAACGAATTCAAATTAATATATTCAACTATTGCTTCGTGAATTAAAGTTTTTGATATGTATCCATTAAATAAAGGAATGCCCATTATTCCCAATGCTCCAATAGCAAAAATAACTTTTAAGAAATGTTTCTTTCTTCCCCACCCTTTAATAACATTTAAATCTAAAGAATGGATGTTCATAGCTATTACACCGCTACAAAGGAATAATACAAGTTTAATAAGAGAATGGTTAACCATATGCCCTAAAATACCACATTGGGCAATTCCCCCTTCTTCTTTTAAAAGCATCATAAAGGATAATCCCACCAAAATAAATCCAATTTGAGACATAGATGAACAAGCAAGAGTCCGTTTTAAATTGATTGATAAAACTCCAAGCAATGCACCTAAAAACATGGTTATTACTGCTAGAACAAGAAGAATAACGATAAATGTTTCATTCCCCATAAAAATGGAAGTACATATTACAATTATCCCGAATACTCCAGTTTTTGTTAAAATTCCAGAAAGCAATGCGCTTGCGGGTGCAGGTGCCACTGGATGAGCTTTTGGAAGCCAGATATGAAGAGGGAACATACCTGCTTTTGCCCCAAATCCAAGAAGAATTAATATGCCACCAGCAAAGGATTGATTGGTCAATGAATTATTGGCAAAATATGAATGTAGTAAAGAAAAATCAAGCGTTTGTGTTTCGTTATAGATTAAGAATAATCCTACTAAAAGTAACATGCCAGAAATAACAGCGACGCCTAAATAAGTCTCTCCGGCTTTCATAGCTTCTTTATTTTCTTCATGAATCACTAATGGATATGATGCAAAGGACATCAGTTCAAAGAAGATAAATGTAGTGAAAAAATCTTGTGAAAAGAATACACCTACTACTCCTCCTAAAGTTATTTCTAAAAACAAATAATATCTTTCTTTATTTTTACTATGAGACATATATTCTTTAGAAAAAATAACACACATCATCCATAAAAAGATAGAAACAAAAGCATAAATCACTCTAAAGGTATCAACCTTAAAAGAAAGGCCAAGTCCTACTAAATATGGAATAGTAATTTTTGAGGAAGAAAAAGAATGATAAAAAAAT
>JBJFEV010000070.1:0-8577 GCA_051891155.1 Bacilli bacterium | reverse complement strand
TAAGACAATGAGTCTTCTTTTATTGGTGTTGCGTTTGAATTGAGAAATTATCTATTTAAAAAAATGATTATTGTCCACTATATTCTCTTATGAATCATGTCAAATTTGTTTATCGCCTTGATACATCATAAAATATATAGTTATATACCATAAAAAAAATAGGCATACGCCTATCTTTTTTTACCGATTGCATAATATTGAACGCCTGGTAATTGATAAGGATTTAATACTGCCTTACCATCAAAAATAATTGGTCGTTTCATATACTCAACAATTTGTTCGTTAGTAAGTTTCTTAAACTCTTCTGATTCATTTAAGAAAATCGCAAAATCACAAGTTCTAAGTGCTTCTTCTAAAGTATTTGCATAATTTAGATGTTGATCCGATTTCATTTTCTTTCTAAAAGCAGTTGTAGAAACTGAATCATAAGCAAGAACTTTACATCCTTCTTTTAATAAATCTTCAATTACTCTAAAAGCTGGTGAACGAGAAATATCATTAGTATTTCCTTTATAGGATAAACCTAAAACCGCGAAACGTCTTCCTTCGATATTTCCAAGAACATTTTTAATCTTTCTAATTAATGCGGTTGAACGATTATTATTTACTTCCATAGCGGCTTTTAAAATAGTTAAATTAACATTATTTTTAGTAGCTAGTAAATCCATCGCTCTTGTATCTTGTGGAAGAGCGGGTCCTCCAAAACCAACACCAGATGATAAATATTTATTACCAATACGAGGATCTAATCCAATGCCAAAGCTTACTTCTTGAATATCAGCATTAACAGCATCACATAAATCAGAAATTTCATTAATATATGACAACTTAACCGCTAAATAACAGTTAGAAGCATATTTGATTAATTCAGCAGATTCAGGAGATACAAATAAAAGAGGTGCTTCAAATCCACGATATAATTCCTTCATTGTCATTTGCGCTTCTTTAGTAGATACACCAACGACTATTCTTGTAGGATTTAACATATCTTTCATCGCTGTACCTTGACTTAAGAATTCAGGGTTAGAAACAACATCTATTTTATATTTTCTTCCAATCATTTGACTCATAAAAGTTTGTACTTCTCTATTTGTTCCAACTGGTACAGTGGTTCTTAAAATTACAACTACATCATTAACAATATATTTACATATTTCTTTAAGAGTTTGATAAAAAGAAATGGTATCAATTTCTCCATTATCTTTAGCCTTAGGCTCTTCACAAATCATCAATACAGTAGCGCCATAAATAGCATCTCTTGTTTCTGCAGTAAATCTAATGTTCTTTTCAACTCGAGTTAAAATTTCTTCAAGTTTTGGTTCATTGCGAGGAAGTTCATGCTTTCTTAAAGCAGCAATTTTTTTCTTATCTGATGAGTCAAGTGCAAAAACTTCATGACCCTTTTCTGCAAATCCAACTGCATTAACTAAACCAATAAAGTCCATTCCCCCAACAATTGTAATTTTCATATAAAAATCTTCACTCCTTCTTATAAATTAATAGTAAGTAAATACTTATTTTTGACGTGCAATAACATTATCACATATTTTTGGAACTTTGGCAAATGGGAAACGCTTACATCGGGTGCCCTACCCTTGTAAAAAAGATAAAACATCTTGATATATTTTAGCGTTTTCTTTTTCATTTAAAATTTCATGTCTCAAAGATTTATATAATATCATATGGGAAGATATTTTCCTTGCTGTATAAGTACGTTGTAAAATTTTTACATACTTTCCATATCCTCCAACTGGATCTTCTTCACCTGCAATTAAGAGTATTTTTGTATTAGTATCAATCTTTTTCAAATTCTTCTTTTTGGAAATATTAACAAGTCCATCCATAAAGGATAAAAAGAATCCACGGCTTGGTACAAATCCACAGTAAGGATCTTGCATATAAATATTTACATTTTCTTCATTTACACTCAACCAATCAAATTTAGTATTCGGTTTTTTAATTCTTTTGTTATAGGAAGCAAAAGCAACTTTATTAAGAAAATTACTTTTTTTAGCTAGCTTTTTTCCAAAGCAATGGATATGCGCTAAAGTCTTGCCAAGTCGATATAAACCTTGTTTTCCAGATGTTCCACATAAAACAATCTTATCAACCAAGGAAGGATATTTTTCAATTAGCATTTGTCCCATAAAAGATCCCATCGAATGGGAGAAAACATATGTTGGTAGTCCATTTCTACTAACTATATCAATTTCATCTTTTACTCTATCCACACATAATTCAAAAGATTTTTTATTCCATACACCAAGTCCGTCTTCTCCTAATTCTTCCTTGGTATTAAGTTTATGACCCTTATGATCTAAGCCATAAACATTATAGCCATTATTATTTAAAAATTTAGCAAAATCATCATATCTAGCAGTATGCTCTGCCATACCATGAATAATAACCACATTAGCATTAGCTTTTTTTATTTCCCATTTGTTTCCAAATACTTTTGTTTGGTAACGATCTACAATTTCAAAATTTTCCATATATTTCACCTTCTCTTCACTTTTTATTTTAGATAAAAATAAAAAAACAAACAATACCTAATTTTTTTGAGATATTGTTTGTTTGTAATAATGTTACATTAATCGCCATAATCCGATCCACGAGATTTATCTTCTACAAATATTAGTAATGGATCACATACATCTTGTATGGTTAAATAAATTGCACCCTCAACATCTTTAGTAATTTCATAATCTTCTTCACCAACAAAAACAACAATATGATTTTCTTTTACAATTCTTTCCATCTCCAACAAAATTGCATTTATCGATTCAGGGCGTTGCATTTTAAATCCTTGTAGTTTTAAATGAAAAACTGGTTCTACATAAAATATATCACCATTAGGATAAGTAAAACGTTGTGTGTAAGGATTATTAATGTCATAATCCATAGGCAATTCTTGCCACTCTTCATATTTTTTTTCTTTCATATTTTATATCACCATTAAAATATTACAAAATTAATATGCCTCTTACAATCGAAAAAAACCATTTTTTTTGGAAAATTTTTTTGTTACAATGCTCTTGGTGATAAAATGAAAAATAAATATTTAGTTACAACTGATCTAGATGAAACTCTTTTAGATAATAATCAAAAAATTCTTGATGAATCCATATCTTTTATTCAATCTTTCATAAATGATGGTAATCATTTTTTGATTAATACTGGTCGTCCTCATCAATCAGCAATTAACTTTTTGAAGATGATGGGTGTACATGAACCAATGATCTGTTCAAATGGTAGCGCGATTGTTACATATAACGATGATTACAGTGACATCAAGGATTATATCCTTTTTGCAATCGAACATGATTTGATGAAATCTTTTATTGAGGAAATCAAACCATTTGTCCATGGCTTAGTATTAAACACAATTAAAAATGTATACTCCTACGATTTTTCTAAAGTTCCTTTTTGGGTGGTTCATGAGTCTGATATCGTCAAAAAAGTATGTGGGGATGTAGGAGAAATCTTTGAAGGTGATGTTCTATCAGTAGAATGTTATATTCCTTCTTCTTATTTAGAAGAATTTCAAAAAATCTTTTCTAAAGAAAAATATTCTTCTGCCTTCTTCACCATCTTCTGGGGATGTTACGATGGCATCAATTCCTTTGAAATACATGCGCATAATGCTACAAAAGGAAAAGCGCTTCTTTATATGGAAAAATACTACGGAATTCCACATGAAAATACATTTGCCTTTGGCGATTCATTAAATGATTTACCAATGTTAATCGATGCGCACTATGGAGTGGCAATGATCAATGCGCGAGAAGATGTTATCAAACAAACCTCTTATGTCACTAAAAAAGATAACAACCATAATGGCGTTATCTCCTTCATACAAGAAATTATTAAAAAATAGATTTCATTTGCTCGATAAATGATGAATCTTTTATCGAAGACATATTAGCTTCAATATTCATTTTGCAGCCTGGATAAATGCTAATGCATAAAGAGGCTGCAATTTTTGCATCAGAAATTAGATTTTTATTTCCTTTTAAAATTAGTTCACGTGCGATAGCTTCTACCTGTTCGGTATACAGATACAAATTGTATGATACTAAACAACATTCTTTTGCTCTTTGACTAATCAAATCAGAATCTTGATATTTATAAGAGGCCATCAACGCTTTAAAAGTTAATGAATCTTCATCCGCTAAAGAAAATGCTTTTTCTTCAATTTGTTCCATCTTTTCTTTTAAAATCAATAATCTTTCTTTATGGTCCTCATATCCTTTTTTATCGATGGTAAAATTTATTACCATAAGACAAAGAGAACATGCTAAAGAAAGCGTAATAGCTAAAGCAGAACCTCCTCCAGGAGTTGATTTTTTTTCGCCTAAAATGCGATTATATTCTTCAATTGATAAATCTTTAAATGACATATGAAACCCTCACTTGTGCTTCTTAAAAATATATCAAAAAAAATAATAAATATCAATTTATTATCTCTTATAATATGAAATGTTCTAAGAAAGATTACCTATATAAATCAAATTTTCAGCCTTTTTACAAAAAAATAACTAAATATGATCTATTAACTTTTATTTTTTTAGAAAATTAATTTGTTTATTGTATATTTTTTAAAATATTATTATAATATTTTCAGCCTTTTATGGAGGATAGACATATATGAAAAAATCATCTAAAAGACTTTTACCGGTCATCATATCATTTATTGCATTACTTGCAGTCGTACTTTCCTTAGCTCTACCATTTATGTATTCATCACTAGATGATGCATATATTGTTGGCTTCTGTATGATATTTGGAGGTACATATAAATTCTCTTCTACTGCGACATCTACCAATGTTCACATCACATTTTCTTGGGGATTATTCATCGGTTTAATAATTGCTTTATTATGTGTTGTTTACTCATTTGTTGTATGTAGAAAAACAAACAGAGCAAATAGTATCATTACTTTCTTATTCTTAGTAGCAAGCACAGTACTATTCTTCTTAGCTCCTCGTTTTTGTCAAGAAGCTATTCAAGCAAACTTAGGTTATCAAAGTTCTGTGGAAATGAGTTTTGGCTCATACGTTGTTGCTTCACTTTTAGGAATTGATGCTCTACTAGCTCTAGTTGATACCTGTAAAAAATAGTTGATTCTTATATGTGAATAAATGTCACGGAAGTGACATTTTTTATTTTTATCCTTATAATATTCCTCTGTTATTTTGTACAATACTCTACTATTTTTATATTATATATGATATAATATATGTATGTTAATAATATATATTTATATATATTATTAAACAAAGAAAAATATAGGTAAAGGAGGATAATTAATTTGACACAAAAAGAAATTAAAGAAAGCCAAAGAAGAAGAGATGTTTTAAAAATAGCATATAATATCTATAAACTAGATGGTGAAGGAAGAATTAATCCAGAAATACAAAAAATTATGGATAGATATATCAATCTTGAAATTGATTACGAAGAATATCGTAGACAAATGCTTGGTAGAGTAGGAATAAAAGCAAAACCATTAAGTGAAAAAAATAAATAGCACTTATTTATTTAAGAATGAATTATTTATATTTACGTGATTTTAAAAGAGCGACGGATTAGTGCATGCTTATTAATCGCTCTTTTTTACTATAAAAATCTAATAATATATAAATTTCTTTTTATATTGCCAAATTAACTAGCACTTTATATTTTGCTTCTAATTCATCAAATAAAAGAGTTAACTTATATATTTTAGTATATGTATTCCGACACATATTACTCTCATGAATGTCTTCGATGTTCTTTAATGAAGCAAAAGAAGCAAATGCTTTTTTAATATAAAAATAAGATCTAACATAATATGTTTCATACAACTTCTTTAAAGATAATTTAGACATAGTAATATGCATTGAAAGAAATAATCTTTTATAAAATTCAGAAAAAAGATTTTGACTTATTTTTACAAGATAATTAATCTCTATAAATTCTTCATATATTCCTAGTTTTGATGAAACAATTTTATTCAAATCTAATTCTATTCTTCTTAATTGTTCTTTTATCCCTTCACCGCTCCACTTTAAAGAGGAAAGCACATAATCAGCTTGCTTCATTAATGAATGAATCTATCGAAGAAATATATATCTTTTTCCCTTCTTCATTCAAGGTAAAAGAAGAATCTAAATATGATGATAATTTATAATTTACATAATATTTAAAGGGATATGAAGAAAGAATTTCTTGTTCATCATTATTAATTGAAGATATTATCTCATCTAACTTAGCACTTTCTTCAATAAGTAAAGGATTATAGATTCCAAGTACTAATAAATCTACTTTCTTATTTATCTCATAAATCAAATCGATAGTTTTAAAGAAATAATATGAATATAACTCCATTTTCTCTTCTAAAGTAGAAGATAAATAATCTACTTTCCCATCAATTATCTTTACAAAAGATAAAACATCATATAAACCAATATTTAATACAATTTTTTGAGAATTTTTGATGTACGAAGATATCTTTTTCTTAGTATTAAGTAGTTCACCATCTTTACAAATTAGTTCATATAAAGAAGCTATATTCATTTTTTCATATGAAAATGATGTAAATAATGAAGAACAATTAACATCTAAAGGATAACCAAGCAACATATTAATCTTCTTTGAAGAACAAGAAGAAAAAGAAAATAACATCGCTACTAATATCAAAATCTTTCTTTTCAATTATAATTCACCTCAAATTCAATATTTAACTGCCTTAATTTTAAATAGATATCTTGATAGCCTCGATGAGACAAGGAAAAATTATTAATCTTAGTTACTCCTTTTGATATTAAGCCCGCGATAAGCAAGCCAAAAGAAGCCCTTAGATCACTTGCTTCTATCGATGTTCCATTAAGAAAAGGAGAATAAGAAATATATATTTTCCCTTCCTCTTTCCTTATTTCTCCCCCAAGTTTAATCATTTCATCAACAAATTGATTACGTGAAGGATATACATCATCTTCTATAACCACTTCTTGTTTATTTAAAAGAAGCAAGGCGCATAAAGAGGCTTTTAAATCAGTGGGAAAAGAAGGAAAAGAAGAACAAATAATTTTTCCTTTGTATGATAAATCACTTTTTTCCACGCAAAGTAAAGAAGAAACATATGAATACTTAATTTTTAATTCATCCATCAAAGAAAAAAGATATTGATTTTGTTCTTTATTCACTCCTTGAATTAATATTCTTCCAAGTGCCGCGCCAAGTAAGGCATAAGATCCTATTTCTATGCGGTCATATGAAATAAAAAACGAAAGAGGATGATAATTCTTTCTTCCTTGGATAATTAAAGTATCATTTTCTTTAACGATGCTTCCTCCTGCTTCATTAATGAAAGCTATTAAATCATCAATTTCTGGTTCTTCTGATATTCCCCTTAGAACGCTTTCTCCTTCTATTTGGCACATAAGTAATATCGCATTCACCGTAGTACCTAGTGATTTCTTTTTTAAATTTATATCTCCATTACAAAGTTTATCATAAGAAAAATGCAAATGATCCGCTTCATCAACCTTTACACCTAAAGACGAAAAAACTTCTATATGCATATCGATAGGACGAGATGAAAAAGAACATCCTCCAGGATAAGAAATATCTAAGGAGGTATTGTTTCCAAGCAGAGCTCCTATTAAGTAATAGGAAGCTCTTATTTTAGATACTTCCGGAATACAAAGCGGTTTGTACGTTAAAAAAGAAGAGTCAATTTCCACCTTATCGCCATCAAAATCAACTTTACAATTTAAATATTTGAGAATATCAAATAAATAAAAAATATCATCAATTCGAGGAACGTGATGTAAAATTACTCTTCCTTTAACTAGTAAAGAAGCACATATTAAAGCTAGAGAAGCATTTTTGCTTCCACTTGGTCTAAGGGAACCGCCTACTTCTTGTTTTCCTTTTAATGTAATATATTCTTTCATAGTATATCTTCCTATTCAACAATATGAATAAGAAGAGAAAAAAGAACTATTTTATTTTGTAAAAGAATTATATGTTACTAATTCTTCTTTGCTTTTTCTTAATGAATGATTTAAAGAAGGCGAAGCTTCTTTATTAGGATAGCCTAAAACTAATAAAGCGCTGACTTCTAAAGAGGAAGGAACATTAAATTCTTCTTTTAATTTATCATTATCAAACCACATTACCCATACAGAACTAATTCCTAGTTCTGTTGCTTCCATCATCATATGAGTCGTAGCAATAGTAGCATCAATATCGCCACTTAGTTTTCCATCAAATGGACGGCACCAACACTCTTCTTTTTGATAGCATACAGCAATGATGCATGAAGAATTATAAGTACAAGAAGTTGATTTTTTTACTTTTGCTAACGCTTCTTGTTCATTAATTACAACCAAACGTAATGGTTGTTTATTTTTTGCTGATGGAGCAATTCTTCCTGCTTCTAGTATCAATTCTAATTTTTCTTTTTCAATCTCTTGTGAAGAAAAACTTCTACAAGAATATCTTTCTCTAGCTAGTGATAAAAAATCTTTCATTATTACCTTGTATTATAAAATTACTCAAAGATATGAATAACTTTATAACTTTTCCTT
>JBJFEV010000069.1:0-8613 GCA_051891155.1 Bacilli bacterium | reverse complement strand
GCATTAAATCTAAAATTTTCTTTTTATTAAATCTTCCATTTTCGTTAAAATAAAATTCCGCTAATAAGTTTGGAGCATAAACTGATCCGTTTTTAATAGCCTTTTTATATAACTTAATTGCTTTTCCCTTTTCTCCTTTTTGAATAGCTTCCCTTGCTCTATCCAAATTTTCAATTTCTGTAGGTAATTCATTACGTGATTTAATTATTTCACTTTTATCAATAGTAATCATATTTCCACTCCTGTATATTCCTAATCCCTATAGAAAGGTTATATATTATTCAACTAAAAATATCAACTCTTTCACTCTTTATTAAAAAAATAAAACCCTTTACATAATATTTTTTTATCCAATTATATCAATAAAATCGATTATTTTACCTCTTTTATATTCCTTAGATAATATGCCCACTTCTGGATCAAAATATTTCCCATCTTTATAAATAATCATATGATTATATTTGTTACATTTAACAATGAGAATAGCAAAGGATGAATAATCTCTAGTCGTATTTCTAAACAATCTCTTTTTTCTTTGCTTATATTTTATACCGTATTTATCTAAAGCACATTTCAATCTGCTTTTTGTATATGGACCATCGAAATTTAGATCATAGATTACTTGTTCGATAGTTTGATTAGTAAGCATTGCTATGCATGCTTGACCATATGTGAAGGGGCCTTGTTGTTTAACATAACGAATTGCATCGACCATAATCTATAATCTTCTCCTTTCTAACACTAAATAAAAGAGCATCATACGATGTCCCTAGGTACATATTAATATATGTACATCACTTTTTGATTTTTTTTCACGTTTAGATATGTTTTAGGCATAAAAATCAAAGTTTTTTTCACAAGCAAAAATCATACCTTTTTTCGGCGATTTTTATATGTTTTAAGTCTAGTGTACTACAAGGCTATATATATGCAAATGTATAAAATCAAATAACAAAAAAAGCATTGAGATAGTAATTCTACCTATCTACAATGCTAAAAAACACATAAATTTAATCAACTTTCACTCTTTTCAAAGAACTTTCTAAATTTAAATGCATCAGAAAATACAAAGAAATGATTTAACATCTTTGAAAATAATCCAATCACAGTACCATTTAATAAAGCAACACAAATAGTACCCACGCCCACTCCTACAAGTTTCATCCATCCAAAGAAGGAGAAAGAAAGAATAATAGCAATCAATAAGAAACTTATATCAAACATTGTTTTAAATCTATATAGATTTAATTTATATCGTTTAGATGTTTCTTTAACAAATAATTCATACACGACAGGACAAATATATGTATTATATAAAAATGCTACACTTAAAGCAGTTAATAAGAATCCAACAATGTAAAATACTATTCTTACTGCTATATGATTCATTTCAATTAAATTAACTAAAAGAGTCCATCCATCTAGACATAATCCATACAATATAGCTGTGAGGAAAGAAAATAAATAGATCACTTTAAATTTTCTGATGACCAATATTAATATAATCAATAAAACCGCTTGGAAAAGATATTCTGCCATACCAAAAGTAAACCATGCAAAATACATATTTATCTTTTTATAGATAACAAATGCAGGGGCTACTACCATAGAAACACCAAAATCAGCTTTCACCATAAAAGCTGTGCCTAATGCCATAAGTATTACTCCTAAAATATATGCGATTTCTGAATAAAATGTCTTTTTCATATTACTTTCCTTTTTTTGCTGTGCAATAAACATAATAAAATCATTTATTGCCAATGTCAATCTCTATTTTTCGCATATATCCTTAATCACTAAACTTACTTCGCGTCCAGTATCAGATGAAACCATGCCATATTCTCCATATTTTTTTTGAGCATATTCGCCAGCTTTTCCATTTATATAAGCACCGATAGCAATCGTTTTAGTTAGTGAAGTACATGAATACGAACAAATACCTACTAAAATACCCGTTAATACATCTCCTGATCCAGCTGTCGCCATTCCTGGACAACCTGAATTTACTATATATGATTCTTCTTTAGATGCAACATATGTAGATGGACCTTTTAAAAGCAATGTAACATGATACTTACTAACAAATTGATTGCAATAAGATATATATTCATTAAAAATATCATCTATATCTTTTTTTATCAATCGCGAAAACTCTTTGATATGTGGCGTCAAAACTATTTTAGCCTTAGACTTATTTAAGATATTTAAATCTAATGTAGAAAGAATATTCAACCCATCTGCATCGATGATTAAGGTCCCTTCATAATTCAATATTAAATATTGAATTAAATGATGGCATGTAAGGCTTTGACCAAGTCCTACTCCAATTCCTAAAGTTTTAAGACCTTTAATCGCTTGAAGAAGTTCTCCTTCATCAAAACCATCTTCTTCATCTAAAAATTTCAATGGTATAACACTGCTTTCTAATACAAAAGAAGATATTTCTTTACTTATAGAAGATGGAACAAGAATTTTTGAAATACCCGCGCCTGAATAAATGGCATTTTGTCCTATACTTGCCAATTTAATCGCCCCTGGATATTTGTTAGATCCTCCAATAATTCCACAGTAACCATAAGTGCCTTTAGAAGAAAAATTCCTCCTTGGAGAGAAAAAATTTTTCACCTCTTGTTCATCGATTAATAAAGAATATTTTCCTTGTACTTCTATTCCTATATCCTGAACAACTAAATTTTTTATATTATCTTTAGCTTTATTAATAAAATGACCATATTTATAAGACCCGATAGCTATAGTGTAGTCTGATTTTACTATAGTATCTCCCATTCCATTATCTCCATTTAATCCCGAGTTTATATCTATAGATATAACTATACCTTGATAAGAATTTATTTTATTAATTGCTAACAAATATTTATCTTCAACTTTTCCTTTGAATCCTGTGCCAAAAATAGCATCGACCACAATATCATAATTCAATGAAGAATTTATCGAAAAAGAAGAAATAGGAATGTTTTTTTCTTTAGCTATCTTTAAATAATATGCACTATCGCTTGATAATTCTTCATCTAGCAAAATAAAATCGACTGTAAATCCATTTTCTTGAAGAAGGATAGATAAAGCAATTCCATCTCCTCCATTATTTCCTTTGCCACAGATGATTCCAATCTTTCCATGCCAAGAATAAGAATTATAAATAGCAAGAGCCGCTCTTTCGATAAGAGCAATCGAGGAAGTTCCATTTTCTATTGTTTTTATATCGCTAAAGCGCATAGTTTCATTAGTCACAATCTTTTCCATAAATAAATCACCACTCATATTTTATAACAAAAATAGAAAAGAGTATAACTGAATTAATCAGATATACCCTCATTTTTATAATGAAATAATGAATGAATAAACTTCTTGTTTACCTTCGATGACTCCAACTTCCATCCTTGGATATTTTTCATTTATTTGTTTAACTACTTCATCTTGTTCTTCTTGTGAAACATCTTTTCCCACAATCAATGTGACAACTTCCATATCTTCAATTCCTTCGACTGAATTTAAGAAAGCCATAACCGCTTCTATTTTACTTTTCGAAGCAGCAACAATATTATGATTATATATAGATATATAATCTCCTTTTTCAATATTTATGCCATTAATTACTGAATCTCTAATGGAATAAGTAATTTGACCGCTTGTAATTAAAGATGCTTGTTCTTGGAAATTATCAAATATTCCTTGAGGATCATCACAAGAATAATCTAACATAGACAATGCACCATAACATTCGGCGATAGTTTTTGATTCGACCACGTACACTTTAGCTTTTTTATACATTTTAGCGGCTTGTTTAGCGGTTAAGATAATATTAGAATTATTTGGGAAAACGAAGATGTTTTCTGCATCAAGTGATGAAAAAGCTTCAATAAATGATTCAGCCGATGGATTCATTGTTTGACCGCCTGATACTAAGGCATCAGCGCCTAATTGTCTAAAAATATCACTTATTCCTTCCCCAGAGGAAACCGCTACGACAGCATATTTTTTATGCTCTATATTTTCTTGCTTTGGTTGTGGTAAATTCTCTTTATTTTCGGAATGTTGTACAGACATATTTTCAATTTTTACTGTAACGAATTCACCATACTTTTGCATTTGAGATAAAACTTGACCTGGAACCATGGTATGAACATGGACCTTAATAACATCTTCATCTTTAAACGATACAATAGAATTTCCAATTGTTTCTAAATATGAATTAATTGTTTGAATGTCAAAATTTTTCGTATCCACTTTACTATTTTGTAATTGAAGAATAAATTCTGTACAATATCCAAATTCTAATTCGGAATCAGCATTAAATGAAGTGTTGATATGATTTGTTGTTTTACCATTTGTATTGACATAAGATAAGATATTTCCATCTAATACCATTGCCATTCCTTCAATTATTTTAATATATCCAGCTCCTCCTGAATCGATTACTCCGGCTTCTTTTAAGCATTGAAGTAATTCGGGAGTTCTTTCAAGAGACTCATTTGCTTCCTTTAAAAAATATTGGAAGAATTCATTTATTGATGAATTTTCATTCATCAAAGAAGCTGTTTTATTCGATGCTTCTCTCATGACAGTAAGAATAGTACCTTCAACTGGATTTTTTACAACCTTATATGATTGATTAACCCCTGAAATGAAAGCATCGCAAAATTCTTTTGGTGAAACTTGATTTTTTCCCTCAAGTCCTAAAGATAATCCTTTAAAAAATTGTGATAATATAACACCTGAATTACCACGCGCAGAGAGAGTCATTGCTCGAGCGATAAGTTTGCTAGCAGCTCCGATATCGGTCTCTTCACTATCTTTAATTGCTTGTGCTCCTCCCTCAATAGTCATATGCATATTACTACCAGTATCACCATCTGGAACCGGGAAAACATTAAGTGCATCAATTTCTTCTTGGTGGCAACCAAGGTTTTGACAACCATTTATAACAAATTTCTTTAATAGTTGCCCATCAATATAACTTGAATCCATTTAATAAAAATCCTTTCTATTCTAGTTAGATAGTTTTTCTGTTTCCTTCTACATAAATAGCTACTGCGCCAGGTCCGACAGATGCGCCAATGATTGGGCCTAAGATATTTACATATACATCTTTTGGTTGAATTTTTTCTTTAATTAAAGAAATGACATAATTAGCATCTTCTTCACAATCGGAATGTACAACGTATACAACACTATCTTTTGGATTCTTAATCGCATTAGCGGCTAAATCTACAATACGATTAAGGGATGCTCTTCTTCCTTTTACCTTTTCAATAGCAACATTTTCTCCGTTTAAAGAAGAAACCATAATTGGCTTAATTCCAATTAAATTACCAAAGAAAGCAGTTGAAGCTTTAACACGTCCTGCTTTTCTTAAATATTCTAAAGTTTCAGGAACACAGAATTGATTGACATTTTCTTTCATTTCAATAAGGCGTTTTTCAACTTCTTCGATAGTAGCGCCATTATTTCTCATCTTTGCTGCTTCAATAAGCATCATACCTTGGCCTAAGCAAGAAATCTTAGAATCAAATAAAATAATTTTTGCGTCTTTGTATTTTTCTTTCATTTCTTCTGCTGCGATAGATGCAACATTTATAGATCCAGATAAAGCGGAAGAACAAGAAATATAAATCACATCTTCTCCTTGGCTTAAATGTTTTTCAAATACACGAATAAACTCTTCCACTGGAACTTGAGTAGTTTTTACTCTCTTTTTGTTTCTCATATCATCATATAACTCTTTAGCGCTATATTCTTTCCAGTCTAAATCAGCTTTTTTCTCAATATCGTTGAAAACGACATTCATCATAAAATAATCAATTCCTAGTTCTTCTCTAGTATCTTGACGAAGATCACAAGTTGAATCTCCAATTACTGCAAATTTTTTCATAAAAACCCTCCTATAAAATAAAACAGTAAATAATCACTATGATAATTTTAACAAAAGTGATACAATCAAGACACAACAATTTGTAGACATGTGTCGCTTATTATACAACTTTATCGATTTAGGAGGAGCCTATGAGTGAGGATTTACGAGTAGTTAAGACAAAAGAGTATATTAAAAATGCTTTTTTAGATTTATTAAAGGAAAAGAAATACGCTAAAGTGAGCGTGAAAGAAATTTCTTCTTTAGCCAAGATTAACCGAAATACTTTTTACCTTCATTATTCATCAAAAGATGATTTAGTATCATCTTTAGTTAATGAAGTTATTTTGAAACAATCAAAATACTTTTTCTCTGTTTTAAGTCGCATATCTAATAACTTAGAAGAATTGCCTTTATCATCTTATATCATGTGCACTCATTTAATTATTGATGCTTTAAATAAAGAAATTGAATTCTATGAAGTCATCAATAATGATCCTGATTTAAAATTCTATATGTCACATCTAGCTAAAACTTTAAAATTAGGTTTAAGACAAGTTACTCATGTAAAAAATCTTGATGATGAAATTCGCTTTGAATATCTTTTCAATGGTTTCTTTGGTGTCATTCAACATTATTTTAATAATCCTACTATTCCTCTTGAGCCACTCTGTGAGGAGCTAGGTACGTTACTTTATCGTACCTCTATAACAAAAAGGATCTCATCAGATTCCTAAGAAATCATCAGAAAATCCTAATTTTTTATTATTTAAATGATAATACATTTGCATGTATTTAATAAAATTAACTCCGACTATATCACTTGATAAACGATAAGAAATATCATCAACATAGAATATTAATGTTTGTTTAGATGAAACTGTCATTTCAATTATGGAAGAGAAATCAAATCTTTGTTCTCCAATAATTAAGTGGTCTTCATATAAAGATAGTTTACCTCTAGTAACTTCTTCATTATGATCGATAAATATCTTATGCAAGATAATATTTTCATCTTCAAAGATAGGACCTTCCCCTTGATATTCATACGACCTTATCCACTTTTCTTGATCAACAAACCAATCATAAACAGTATTATAAGTAAAGTTAGGTTCAGAAGTTGTAAAAGTTAATTTAGATGTATATTCGACTTTTAATCCACATTCACATGATAAAAAGTTCCCCTTAGAATGAAGTTTAGAAATACTATGGCAAAGTGGACAACGATACAAGGTTCTTTCTAAGGCTTCCGCTCTCTTTGAAGATTTGTATTCATTAATCGAAGGCGCTTCCACGACCGTTAATTCCTTGCGAGTATGAGCAAGGAGTTCCTCAACACTCATTTTTTCTATTTCTTCAAAAGGTAATATAGAACGAATTTCACCTTCAAATTTCCCTTTTCTAATAGTAGTGCCCCAGCGTGGATCTACTCCATATCCTCCTTTAAAGTTATAATAAACTACGTCGCATTTAGCTTTTTTGATAAATTTAATTGTCGCATCTGAAAAATAGCATAAAGAGCCTGAATAAGTTCTATTCCCTTCTGGATATAAATATAGATTATTACCTTCTTTTACTACTTGTAACATATTCTTAACCGCTTGCAAATCTTTTAAAGTTTTAGCCTTTAAAACTGGTCCTAAATACTTATATATTAATTTACGATATTTAACTGGTATGAAGTCCTTTGCCATCACCGGATAAACGACATTTTTAAATGAACAATAAAGAAGAATAGGATCCCAAGTAGTTTGGTGATTAGCAAGAATAATATAACTTTTATTCTTGTCTAGTTTGTATACTTTACTTTTAAAATGATTTTTTCTAAATGTATAAAATCTTAAAATTGGTTTAACAATTCTATTTGCAAAATCATGATGTTTAGTATGCCACATATACTTCTCCTATAATGTATTTTCTAAAGTATTATTGATGCGATTAAACATCAAATAATATTTATAAGAAGAAAATCTCTCTTCCCCTTTAAATTGATAATAATCTTTTCCTATATAAAATAATAATTTATGCTTACCTTGGTTTTCCACTTGTTTAATATCTGTAAATAAAAATTCAATATTCTTTTCGCCTTTTAAAATAAAACTTTTTGAGTACATTTCTAATCTTCCTGTTAACATGACTTCTTTTTCTTTGCCTTCCAAACAGCTTATCAAAGTAACATTGTTATCAGAAAGAAGAACTTTATCATCTTCTATAACTAAATCCTTTAAGAATTCTTTTTGATAATTCATCCATTCATTAACCTTTCTAAAAGTAAATGAAGGTTCATTTGATGAAAATGTCAGATCTTCTTGATACGTTGCTTGTAAAGAACAAGATTGACATTTGATAACATTTTTATTGCTAACTAAAGATTCTAGCGAATGACATTGAGGGCAAACGAATAAAACTCTTTCCAAATATTCCGCTTTTTCCTTTGATTTAAAGCGTAATGAAGGCGATATTTCTTGCGATAAATTAGTATTTATAATATGAAGTAATTCTTCGTCACTAAGTGATAACAATTCTTCTTTAGACAATAATTTTTGTACATATCCTTTACTGCCTTTTCCTCTACGAGATTTTTTACCCCAGCGAGGATCAAGTCCATATCCTCCATCAATATGATATATGATTAATGGTAGATCGAGCTTTCTAATAAATTTAACTAGATTCATTCCTAAATAAGATATATCTCCTGAATAAGTTCTATTCCCTTCAGGAAAGATTCCAATTGTTCCTCCTTC
>JBJFEV010000068.1:0-8643 GCA_051891155.1 Bacilli bacterium | reverse complement strand
CAATAAGAAAAGGAGAAAATATTATGAGAAAGAATTTATTATTAAACGTTTTAGCAATTGGAGCTGTTGCTGTTGGTCTTGCTTCATGTGGAGGAAATTCAGGAAGCAAAGAATTAACAATTGTTCATTTTGACCAAGCTATCTTAGGAGAAACTCAAAAAGATTTAGGAGTATCTATCGGTATTAAAAAAGGTAATACAGAATTACAAACAGCATTAAATGATGCTTTAGCTACTATTTCCACTGATACTAGAAATCAATGGATGACAGAAGCTACTGATAGATCAACAGGTGATACATCAACAACCACTACTGTTCCTTCAGTTGTTCCAACTGATGCTAGCTTACCAGTTTTAACAGTTGGTCTAGAATGCGATTATGCTCCATTTAACTGGACAGAAACAAAAGCAAATGATTTCACATATCCAATTAAAGGTGCAAGTGAATATGCTGATGGTTACGACATTCAAATGGCTCGTTATTTAGCAGCAACAATGAACTACAGATTAGAAATCGTTAAATTAGATTGGGATTCATTAATTCCTGCATTAGAAACAGGCACAATCAATGCTGTTATCGCCGGTATGACTGATACTGAAGAAAGAAGACAATCAATCGATTTCTCAAATGAATATTATGTTTCAGAATTAGTTTTAATTGTTAGAAAAGACTCTCAATATGCTTCTGCTACATCATTAGATGCATTTAGTGGAGCAAAAATCGTCTCACAAACTTCTACAGTTACTGATGATGTTATCGATTCTTGGACAACAACATTTGGTGTTACACACTTAAATGCTTTAGATACTTTTGCTACTTGTGCTATGGCTGTTCAAAATGGTACAGCAGATGCTATGACTGCTGAATTACCAGTTGCTAATGCTATTGTTAGAGGAAGTAAATAGTCATGTCATCAATTGAGAAGATTGGTATTTTATTAAGAGATTATGGCGAAACTTTTTTAAGAGGTGTTGCTGCGACATTAGTACTTGCAATTGTAGGTACTTTTGTCGGTTTAATCATTGGTGTTTTTGTAGCTCTTCAAAGAAATTTAGTTCTTAAAGAAACAGATAATAAAGTAGTTAAATGTATAAAAGCCTTCGCTAAAGGATTATCAACAATTTATGTTAATTTTTTCAGAGGAACTCCAATGATGGTACAAGCCATGATTATCTTCTTTGGTTCTGCTTCTGTTGGTATTAATTGGCTTTCTTTGCCAAACGTATGGATTTTTAATGGATATTTCTTATGTGGTTTAGTGGTTATTACTATTAATACTGGTGCTTATATGTCAGAGATTATTCGTTCTGGATTAAATGGTGTTGATAGTGGTCAAGAAGAAGCTTCTAGAGCTTTAGGTATGTCATATTTTAAAACTATGGTCTGCGTTGTTATGCCTCAAGCATTAAGAAATGCTTTACCAACAATTTTAAATGAATATATTGTCAACGTTAAAGACTCATCAGTTTTAAATGTTATTGGTTTAACTGAACTTTACGCTTCTGTATCTATTGCTACAAATAGAAATTATTTCAAAGTAGAAGGATATATCATCATCGCTGTTATTTACTTAATTCTTACATTAATGGCTACATTCATAGTTAGAATAATCAATGCAAAATTAGAAGGAAGAAAAATTCAATGGAATCCTTTTAAAAAAGATAAACCAATCGTGGAGGTAGAATAATATGTGTGAAACTATAGTTTCTGTCAAGAATCTTAAAAAAAGTTTTGGCGATTTAGTCGTATTAAAAGATATCTCCTTAGATATTCATAAAGGTGAAGTTGTTTGTATTATTGGTTCTTCAGGATCAGGAAAATCCACTTTATTAAGATGCATGAATCTATTAGAAGTACCAACCAGCGGAACTATAGAATTCGAAGGCAAGAATATTATGGAAAAAGGCGCAAATATCGATCAAATTAGAGCAAAAATGACTATGGTATTCCAACAATTCAATCTATTTAATAACTATACAGTACTTGGCAATTGTACATTAACACAAAGAAAAGTTTTAGGAAGAACTAAAGAAGAAGCAGAAAAAGTAGCAATAGAAAATTTAACTCGAGTTGGAATGATCGAAAGAAAAGATTATCGTACTAATCAAATATCTGGTGGTCAAAAACAACGTGTTGCTATTGCAAGAGCATTATGTATGAATCCGGATTTAATTCTATTTGATGAACCAACAAGCGCTTTAGATCCTGAAATGGTTGGCGAAGTTCTAGCTGTTATGAAGGCTCTAGCGGAAGAAGGAATGACTATGGTGGTTGTTACTCATGAAATGCAATTTGCACGTGATGTTGCAACAAGAGTTATCTTTATGGACCAAGGCGTAATCGAAGAAGAAGGCGATCCAAAAACAATATTTACTAATCCATCTTCTCCTCGTACTAAAGAATTCTTAAAAAGATATATTGGTGAATAATATTTTAAAAATGAAGAAGTTAGTGAAATTACTATATTTTGTGTAGTAACAAACTAACTTTTTATATTTATGTAATATAAATATCTTTACATTTTATTTACAAATGCAAATTTGTAATATAAATATTTTAAAAAAATTGTTACAATGATTTTGAAGGAGGAGTATATGGCAAAGTTTTCATTTAAGCGTGTAGAAAAGAAATATATAGTTACAAAAAGCCAAAGAGATGAACTTTTAAAAACATTACTTCTTTATATGGAGTATGATAAATATTGTGTTGGTGAAAAGACGTATAAAATACAAAATATTTATTATGATACACCAGATAATGTTTTAATATCTAAATCTATTCAAAAACCAGTATATAAAGAAAAACTTAGAGCAAGAAAATATGTGGGCACTAATAAATGCTTTTTAGAAATAAAAAAGAAAGCAGATGGAGTAGTAGGAAAAAGAAGAATTACTTTATCTCTTGATGAACTTGAAGACTTTGTTTTAAAAGGTAATCCTCCGGTAAGAGAAAAGTTTATTGATAAACAAGTCATTAAAGAAATTCAATATTTATTGAGTTTATATCCAGTTGTTCCAAAAGTCTATATTTCTTATGAACGTCTTGCTTTATTTGATAAAGAAGATAGTGAATTTAGAATTACCTTTGATAATCAAATTCACACAAAAAGAAATAATGTCGTTTTTGATCAAGACGATTATGAACAAAGCATATTAGATGAAAGTTTATATATTTTAGAAATTAAAAGTGTGAGAAATTATCCATTATGGTTAGTAAACAAATTATCAGAATTAAAGATTTATCCACATTCATTTTCTAAATATGGAACGGAATATAAGATGTATTTTATGAATAAAAAGAAGGAGAAACAAAATGCTTAATTCACTATTTAATGAACTAAAAGATTTATGGGCTATTATTTTTTCATTATTAGCTTCATTAGTGTTAGGATTTATCTTTTCCCTAACATTTGTAAAAATTAAAAAGAATGATGGAATAACAAAAGATATTCCAATAACTTTTGTAGTATTTCCTTTTGTAAGCGCAGCTTTAGCAATTTTAGGATTATATTTATCTGATTCTATAGTGAATCAAATTGGATCTTCTGCATCTGTTACAGAAGCTCGTATTCTTCGTGCTGGAATTGCATTAATGTCAGTTATTACTATGACTAGATTCCGTTCTCATCAAAGAACAACAGAAGAAATTACATACATTTTCTTTGTAACATTTGTTGGACTTGCTTGTGGATATGGATATGTCGTATTTGCTTGTGTAGTAGAAGTAGTCTTAATTCTAGTTTTAATTTTATTAAGAGTGATAAATTATCCATTTGTTTCACCTCGTCAATTTAAATTAAAGGTTACTATTCCTGAAGATTTAAATTATGAACATGTATTTGATGATATTTTTGAAAAGTATTTGGAAGTAGCAAATCTTGGAAAAATTAGAACTTCTGATTTAGGTACAATGTTTACCTTAAATTATGAAATTATTTTTAAAAAAGGTGTATCTCAAAAAGAATTTATCGATGAACTTAGAGAAAGAAATGGTAATTTAAATATTCAATTAACATCGAAAAAGTTTGATAAGATTGGTGAATAATTATATAGTTATCTTTATAGAAGGTGATTTATATGAAAAAACTTAACAAAATATTAAGTGGTAAAGTCGTCTTTTTCACTATTTTAGCGTGTACTTTAATTTACATCGCTTTCTCTTTTGTTCATAAGGCAAATATTATAGACACATCCACTTTTAAACTTATATCATTGTGTTGTTTATTCGTTGGACTATTTGCTTTATTTACTAAAATGGTAATAGTTACATATCGAATTACCTCTGGTCAAATTATGGAAGAGGCTATTGAAAGAGCTCAAAAAGAAGAAAATGAAGGAGAAACTCCATTAAATAATTTGGATCAACTGGTCGAACACTATTACCGTTTGATAACATCACTTTATGATAAAGAAATTGATGAAGTGAAGATATCTACAAAAGATTTTCTGATTGTCTATGTTGATGGTAATAAAATTGATTTACGCTTATCTATTAAAGATAAGGACGTAATTGAAAAAAGAAGAATAGAACAAATTGAAATCTTATTCACTGCCGAATTAACAACCGGAGTAGTCGAAGAAAGATTAAATCAAAAGTTTAAAATGAAGAAATATTAAGGGAGTAGTTATCGGGAATAATTACTCTTTTCTTTTTAATAAAAAAATATATTATGTATGCGGTTTTTTGCTAATATTTTAATGAAAAATAAGTATATTATGCTATTATTATAAAAAAGGGGTTAGGGATTATGAAAAAGACAATTGTAACTGTAGTTGGAAAAGATAAAGTTGGGATAATTGCATCGATTTGTTCGTTTTTAGCATCTTCAAGCGTTAACGTATGCGATATTTCTCAAACTATCGTTAATGGTTTTTTTAATATGATGATGGTGGTTGATTTATCTTCATCAACAAAATCTTTTAAAGAATTATGTGAAGAAGGACAAAAACTTGGTGAATCCTTAGGAGTAGTAGTCCAAATGCAAAAAGAAGAAATATTTGATTTAATGCATAGAATCTAGGTGAACATATGATTGATATAAAAGAAGTTATTGAAACTAATAAAATGATAAAAGAGATGAATCTAGATGTAAGAACAATTACTCTAGGTATATCTTTATTTGATTGTATAGATATAGATTTAAATAAAATGAAAGAAAAGATATATACAAAGATTACCACTTTAGCGGCTAATTTAGTAAAAGTTGGTGACGATATTGAAAGAGAATTTGGTGTACCAATTGTCAATAAGAGAATTGAAGTTACTCCTATTTCTTTGATTTGCGCTTCTACTTGTAAAAGTGTAGATGATTATGTGGAAATTGCCAAAACATTAGATGAAGCAGCGAAAAAAGTGAATGTTAATTTTATAGGTGGCTTTGGTGCCTTAGTATCTAAAGCAATGACAAGAAATGAAGAGTTATTGATTAAATCAATTCCTTTTGCTTTAAGTGTTACTGATAGAGTTTGCTCTTCTGTTAATGTGGCTTCAACTCGATGCGGCATTAATATGGACGCAGTGAATCTACTTGGAAGTGTAATTAAAGATTTAGCTTATAATACAAGAGAACAAGATTCATTAGGATGCGCAAAACTTGTAGTATTTTGTAATGCTCCAGATGATAATCCTTTTATGGCAGGAGCATTTCATGGCGTTACAGAAGGAGATTGTTGCATCAATGTTGGTGTATCAGGGCCAGGTGTAGTTAAAAGAGCTTTGGACTTAGTTAAAGGAGAAGATTTTGAAACGCTCTGTGAAACGGTAAAAAAGACCGCATTTAAAATAACACGTGTTGGACAATTGGTAGCTAAAGAAGCATCTAAACGATTAAATATTCCATTTGGAATTATTGATTTAAGTTTAGCTCCAACTCCTGCAATTGGGGATTCTATTGGAGAAATATTTCAATCTATGGGTCTAGAAATGGCAGGTGCTCCAGGCACAACATGCGCTTTAGCGTTACTTAATGACCAAGTCAAGAAAGGAGGAATTATGGCATCTTCCTCTGTTGGAGGACTTTCTGGTGCATTTATTCCAGTCTCAGAAGATCATGCAATGATTGAAGCTGTAGAAAAAGGAGCACTTTCTTTAGAAAAATTAGAAGCGATGACTTGTGTTTGTTCAGTGGGTCTTGATATGGTAGTAGTTCCTGGAAAAACCTCTGCCTCCACGCTTTCTGGATTAATCGCAGATGAAATGGCTCTTGGTATGATTAATAATAAAACTACCGCGGTAAGAGTTATTCCTTGCTATGGTAAAGATGTGGGTGAGGAGGCTAACTTTGGAGGTTTACTTGGAAGAGGACCAGTAATGAAAGTTAATGAATATAGTTGCGAAGATTTTGTAACTCGTAAAGGAAGAATACCTCCTCCAATCCACAGTTTTAAGAATTAATAAAGTTTAAAAAATATATTTAATCCAATCAGTATCTTGTTTTATTGATTGGATTTTTTTATTAAGATGTCTATTTATGCAGCAGTGATAGCGATGTTGTATCTGAAAAAAAGTGTGGAGAAAGTAAAAAAGAAGATGTTCACTGAAGGAACTAATCTTGTTCGAACATAGAAACGTGTTAAAAGTGTGTTAGAATTTGAGCATCTATTAGAAATGGTAGGTGCTTTTATTGGATAAAAAAGATTGTAGCAAGTGAGAGTTATAATCTGAATGTCGTTTAAATAACATAAAGAATTAGGAAATTATTAACAACCATTTTATTTTAAGGTATTAATATAAACGGCAATTAGGTGACTAGTGAAATCAAGGGCAAATTCGATAAAAATTAGGCATAACTTCCCCAAAATAAGTCTAGAGGCTATATCTTTTCTTGGGGAAACTCAATTTTTACCGATTCTGTTATGGTTAATTCTACTTTTAGAGTTTTAACTTCATTTCTTTTTCTCGTTTATGAATAATGATTTTTCTAGTGAAGATTCTTAAATGTAATAGGCTATATTTATAAAAGGACGTGAAATTACACTATTCTGCCAAATTGCCAAATGATTTAACGCCAAATTGCCAAATGAAACGTTGACAAATTACCAAGTGATTAATATAATATGCATGAGGCGATATAAATGAAACAATATCTAAAACGATGTATTGATACAAGATTGAAAGATAAGTTGGATAGTTCTGGTGCTGTGTGGATTAAAGGGCCTAAATGGTGTGGAAAATCTACAACTGCAGAACAAATTGCAAGTAGTGCCGTATATATGCAAAGTAGGAAAGAAAGAGACCAAAACATTGCATTAGCTAGAAATGCTCCAGAATTATTTTTATCCGGCGAAACTCCTAAGTTAATAGATGAGTGGCAAATTATACCTTTTATTTGGGATGATATACGTTTTGAAATTGATAAGCGTGATGCTTTTGGTCAATTTATTTTAACTGGAAGTGCTTCACCTATGAATAAAAAAGATGAACAGGAAATGCGACATAGTGGTGTTGGAAGAATATCAACTATTGTTATGCGACCTATGAGCTTGTATGAGTCTCTGGATAGTAATGGAACTATATCTTTAAACTCTTTATTTAATGGAGAAAAAGTAGCACCTGCAGTATGTGATAAAAAATTAATTGATTATGCACAATATGCATGTCGTGGCGGTTGGCCAAAATCTGTTGGTGTATCTGAAAAAGTATCCATTGAAATAGTGAGAAACTATTACGATGGATTAGTTCAAAATGATATAAATAGTGTTGATGGTGTTTCACGTGATATTGATAAGGTGAAGGCTTTTATGCGATCGTATGCAAGAAATATATCAACTGAGTGTAGTATACAAACAATTGTTGCAGATATAAAAGGGCATGAAAACAAAACAGTAAGTGATGAAACTGTTAATAGCTACATAAAAGTACTCGAAAAATTATATGTAATTGAAGATATACAAGCATGGTGTCCTAATTTAAGAAGCAAAACTACAATAAGAACATCTCCAACAAGGCATTTTATAGATCCTTCAATTGCTTGTAGGGCTTTAGGTGCTTATAAGGAAGATTTATTAAATGATCTAAAAACATTTGGATTAATATTTGAAGATATGGCTATACGTGATTTGAAAATTTATGCAGATAAACTTGGTGGAGATGTTTATCATTATAGAGATAAAAGTGGATTAGAGGCAGACGCAATAATTCATTTAGAAAATGGGAAATGGGCAGCGTTTGAAGTTAAACTCCATGATTCCGATAGAATTGAAGAAGGAGCAATTAATTTACTTAAGCTAGCAAGCCTAATTGATGAACAAAAAATGAGAAAGCCAGATTTTTTGATGGTAATTACAGCGACAGAATATGCATATCAAAGAGAAGATGGAGTTTGGATTGTTCCACTTGCTTGTTTAAAAGATTAAATTTTTATCTTATCTATAAATTATAATTATCAAATCATTATCTTTTATGGTAAATATATAAGATAACATATCTTGTATAAATGTGATTATATAAATAGCATTCCCATTAAGGGAATAGTGATAGCGATGGTGATTTAACTAAAAAAGTATGGCGAAAGTCTAAGAGAAAATATTTATTAAATATATTAATTATGTGGAAATCTAATTAGTGTACTAAAAAGTGTACTATAACTGTATCAAATAGGGTAGAGAGAAAATAAACAAATTTATTTTCGTCCCTCCCGTTGCA
>JBJFEV010000067.1:0-8783 GCA_051891155.1 Bacilli bacterium | reverse complement strand
TTTTCATAATTAGAGAGTTTCTGCTTTCTTAACAGCATCTTCGATTGTGCCTACATATAAAAATGCTTGTTCAGGGAAAGAATCATATTTTCCTTCAAGTATTTCTTTAAAAGAACGTATTGTTTCTTTTAAAGGAACATATATTCCTTTATTGCCAGAGAATACTTCAGCAACAAAGAATGGTTGCGATAAAAAGTTTCTTATTCTTCTAGCTCTAGCCACTAATAACTTATCTTCATCTGATAATTCATCCATACCTAAAATAGCAATAATATCTTGTAATTCTTTATATCTTTGTAGAATTTTTTGAACACCACGAGCGACTTGATAATGCTCTTCTCCAACAATGTGTGGATCAAGTATAGTGGAAGATGAATCAAGTGGATCAACAGCCGGATATATTCCTAAAGCCGCCGTTTTACGATCTAAAACAGTCTTTGCATCTAAGTGTGAGAATGTAGTTGCAGGTGCAGGGTCAGTTAAATCATCGGCAGGGACATATATTGCTTGTACTGAAGTAATGGAACCATCTTTAGTGGAAGTAATTCTTTCTTGTAGTTGTCCCATCTCTGTAGCTAAAGTAGGTTGATATCCAACGGCAGAAGGCATACGACCTAATAAAGCAGATACTTCTGAACCAGCTTGTGTAAATCTAAAAATATTATCGATGAATAATAATACATCTTGATGTTCATAATCACGGAAATATTCAGCCATAGTCAAGCCAGAAAGAGCGACACGAAGACGAGCTCCAGGAGGTTCATTCATTTGACCGAATACTAAAGCTGTTTTACTTAAAACACCAGTGCCTTTCATTTCATGATATAAATCATTACCTTCTCTTGTTCTTTCTCCGACTCCTGCGAAAACAGAAATACCATGTTGTTGAGTAGCAATATTATTAATTAGTTCTTGGATTAAAACGGTTTTACCTACACCAGCGCCTCCAAAAAGACCAATTTTGCCACCTTTAACATATGGACATAATAAATCAATAACCTTGATTCCAGTTTCTAAAATAACTGAGTCGGTTGTTTGATCTGAAAATGAAGGAGCGCTTCTATGAATTGGTAAACGTTTAGTGGAAGAAGGAACTTTTTCTTGTCCATCTATTTCTTCACCTAAGACGTTAAACATTCTTCCTAAAGTAGCTTCACCAACTGGTACTGAAATTGGTGCACCTGTATCAATTGCATCCATTCCTCTTACTAATCCTTCAGTAGGTCCCATGGAAATACATCTTACCACATCATCTCCAATATGTTGAGCAACCTCTATAGTTAAAAACTTATTATTATCGACGACTACTTTAATGGCAGTCAACAATTCTGGTAAATGATTATCATCAAATCTAACGTCGATAACAGGTCCTTGAATTTGAACAACTTTACCAATATTTTTTTTCATATTGATTCCTCCTATTCTAAAGCATTAGCTCCAGAAACAACTTCTGTAATTTCTTGAGTAATAGCTCCTTGTCTTGCTTTATTGTAATCTATTTGCAATTTTGAAATTAATTCATCAGCATTATCAGTTGCTGATTCCATAGCATTTCTTCTTGAAGCCTGTTCACTTGCTCCACTTTCAATTAATCTTCCATATAAGATATTTTGAAAGTACAAAGGAACCAAAACATCAAGGACTTCTTTTGGTGTTGGCTCGATGAGAACAAATTCTTCTTTTTTACCCAAATTTAAAGAAATATCTAGCGAATCTTTATTTAGAGGATAAAGAGTTTCCACAGCAGGAGTAAAGGCGATAGAATTAACAAATTTTGTATAGACAATATTAATCGAATCAACATTTAATGTCCTAACTCGTGAAAGAGCATATGAAGCTAAATCTTTAACTTTTAAAAAAGAAAAACCAGAATATAAATCTTCAAAATCAGAATTTACATTATAACCACTTCTTTTAAAATAATTATTGCCTTTAGTTCCAATTACTATAAGCTCATCATCTTCTTTGATTAATGGCTTTATTTCTTTATATACGTTATAATTATATCCTCCGCATAATCCTAAAGAAGAAGTGACAATAATATATAATTTTTTCCCTACTTCATTTTTTTTAGAAAAATAATCTTCGATTTCTTCATTTGATAAACTGATAAAAATTTGAGCGAATAAGGATTTAAGTTCATCAGCATATACAGAAGCTCCATCGACTTTATTCTTCCAAGCTTTGAATTTTGATGTAGCCACTAAATGCATTGCATTAGTAATTTTTCTTGTTGAAGATACTGATTGCATTCTTCTTTTTGTTGCTTGCAGTCCTAATGACATAATGAACACTCTCCTTTCCTTATTTTAATGTTAATTTATAGTTTTCAACGAATTTAGTAATAGTTTCTTTCATTTTGCTTTCTAATTCTTCTGAAATTTGCTTTTTTTCAGTAAGTTCACCAATTATCTTTTTCTCATTGTTTTCAATATGTGTATACAAAGCATCTAATAATGGTTTAATATTTTTTACCTCAATATCTTCTAGGAAGTAATTTTTTACAGTAAACAAATCAATTATTTGTCGATTCATATCATAAGGTGAATATTGATCTTGTTTTAATACTTCCATCAAACGATCACCATGATTTAATACCTTTTTAGTTTCTGCATCTAAATCAGAGCCAAATTGTGAGAAAGCTTGCATTTCATGATAAGAAGCTAATTCGATTTTTAAGGAACCAGAAACTTGTTTCATCGCTTTAAATTGAGCGGCTGAACCAACACGTGATACAGATAATCCCGAATCAATAGCAGGTCTTTGACCAGCATTAAATAATTCACTCATCAAAAAGATTTGACCATCAGTAATAGAAATTACGTTGGTTGGAATATAAGCGGAAATATCTCCAGCTTGTGTTTCAATAATTGGTAAAGCAGTAATTGAACCACCACCATATTTAGCATCTAATTTACAAGCACGTTCCAATAATCTTGAATGAAGATAGAATACATCACCAGGATAAGCTTCTCTTCCTGGAGCTCTTCTTAATAATAAGGCCATTGTACGATATGCAACAGCATGTTTTGATAAATCATCATAAACAATTAGAACATCTTTACCTTGTTCCATCCATTCTTCACCAATAGTAACGCCAGAATATGGGGCAAGGTATTGCAATGGTGCTAATTCAGAAGCAGTAGCGGATACAATAGTTGTATAAGCTAATGCACCATTTTGACGTAATTTTTCCACTATATGGGCAACAGTAGAATTCTTTTGACCAATGGCAACGTAAATACAATTAACATTCTTGCCTTTTTGATTTAAAATCGTATCGATTGCTATGGCTGTTTTTCCTGTTTGACGATCGCCAATAATAAGCTCTCTTTGACCTCTTCCAATTGGAATCATCGCATCGATAGCTTTAATACCAGTTTGTAAAGGAGTATCAACAGATTTTCTTGTCATTACACCAGGGGCAATTCTTTCTACCGGTCTTCTTTTATTTGAAGCGATAGGACCAAGTCCATCAATAGGTTGTCCTAAGGCATTGACTACTCTTCCTAATAGTGCATCGCCGACAGGAACTTCTACGACTTTACCAGTTCTTTTTACTAAATCTCCTTCTTTAATAGTTTGATCAGAACCTAACATGACGGCACCTACTGAGTCTTCATTTAAATTTAGTACCATACCATAAACATTATTAGGAAATTCAAGTAATTCTCCTAACATCGCTTTATCTAATCCATATACGATTGAAACACCATCACCAATAGTCACAACACTACCGACATCACTTGTTTCAATCTTATGAGAATAATTCTTAATTTGTTCCTTAATTAATTCTGAGATTTCATTAGGTTTAATAATCATGATTAGCCCCTTTCTTGTAAAGTATTCTTTAAAGAATCTAATTTGTGTTTAATAGATGCATCAAAAACATAATCAGATATAACTACTTTGATGCCTCCTATTAGGCTTTCATCGATTCTTTGATATAAGAATACCTCCTTATTTAACTTCTTAGAGATAGCTAGTTGTACAGCTTCTAATTGTTTTTCACTTAATTTTTCAGCGACATACACATAACCTTCGGATATATTATCCTCTTCATTAGAAATAGAAATGAATTCATTCAAAATAGAAAGAAGATAATTTTCTCTACGATTATCAATAATTAGCATAACTAAAGATACTATATCCATATAAGGACAAGTAGACAAAATTTTACTAATAATATTCTTTTTTTCTTCTTTTGCGATAAATGAACTACTTAAAATAGAAATAATTTCCTTATTCTCGTTGATAGCATTAACTAGTTCTTTAATATAATTTCTAAATTCAGTATTTAAGCCTTTTTCTTTTGCGATACTTAAAAGAGCTTCTGCATAACGATTGGATAAAGTACTACTGTTCATTAGAGCCTACTTCCTTGATAAATTCATCTACTAAATATTCATTATCTTTTGAAGAAACTTCTCTTTCTAATATTTTGCTTGATGCACCAATAGCCACATCAATTATTGTTTTTCTAATTTCATCATTTGCTCTGATTTTTTCTTGTTCAATTTCTTTACGTAAAGCTTCTTTTTTATTCATAATTTCTTCTTCAGCTTCCGCTATCTTCTTTTCTTTTATCTTTTCACCTTCATTTTTAGCATCTAAAATAATATTTTGAGCTTGGGAATTGATAGAAGAAAGTTGTTCCTCATATTCAGCTTTTTTCTTTTCTGCTTCCGCTAAAGAATTTTTAGATTCATTGATATTTGATTCAATATAATCTTGACGTTTCTTTAATATTTCTCTTACTGGTTTAAATAAAAATTTAACTATAAAAAAGAATAATACTAAAGTTGCCAAAATTTGTATGACAAATGCTTGCCAGGAAGGAATGAGTTTATTGATGAACTCATCTACTCCAGGCATGATATCTTTTAATCCACCTAAAAATAACATCTTGTACTATAGTGCTACTAAGAATAAAGCAAGAAGAGCGATTACGAAACCATAAATACCAGTTGTTTCACAAAGTGCACAACCTAAAATCATTGTTGATCTAATTGAACCTGATGCTTCAGGGTTACGAGCAACACCCTCAACAGCGGCTTTACAAACATTACCTTCACCAATACCAGGACCAATACCAGTTAAAACAGCTATTCCAGCACCGATAGCGCCTAGTCCTTTCATAATGAATTCTTGTGGAACTGCTTCCGCTAAAAAGTTAATAAATTGAAATAACATAAATTTTCCTCCTATTAGTTATTTTATATTTATAGATAATTCTATTTATCTACAGTATTTTCTGTTGCTAATTGTTGATATTGTTCAGGAACTTCCGCATTTATTAGTAACATTGTTAACATAATATAGACGACTGTTTGTATAAATCCTGAAAATAAATCAAAATAAGCATGGAATACTGGTGTGACAACAATTGCTAAAAATCCTAAATTTATAGCTCCTATCTGCATTAAAGAAAAAACACCGTATATGATTTTCATAATAATCCAACCCGCCAATGCATTACCAAATATACGAAATGAAAGCGATAAAATTGGTGCCCACATTGATATAAGATTTATTGGCAAGAAAAATGCCATTGGACTAGTATATCTTTTAAAGTATTTTGACTTAGTATAAATAGCTGATACAATATGCATTCCTAAGAAAGTGATAATCCCCATTATTAAAGGGACAACATATAAATTAACCGGTGAAGCAAATCCTGTTAATCCCCATATAAATGAAAGAAATAAATAGGCCGATAACAAACCAATTAATGGGGCAAAATGTTTAACAAATTGCTTTCCCATATTTTTAGCTACCATACCATCAATAAATGTAACAAACATTTCTGCAAGAAGCATAATGCCCTTTGGTTTTTCTAAAGGATCAACTTTCTTTGACTTTATCTTCACTATAATACAAAGTATTATTAGTAATAACATTACACATAATGAAGAAAACAATTCTGCAGGAAAGGGATCAATAGATGAAAAATCAATTGCCATAAAAGATAATAATTTCATGTAAATTCACCTCATCCTCCTTTGTGATTAATTATAACTTTTTTTCATATTTTTTTTCAATAAACTTAACTATTTTCTCATAACAAAAATTAGAATAATATATAGTGATACAAATGGAACTAAATAAGTTATCCAAGACAAAACATACACATGAAAATAATCAAGTAACAAACATAATGTTAATCCCATAGCGAAAATAAACATACGCAGTAAATAATATATGAAAGCCTTCTTTTTAGTTTCCGCTCCAAATAATAGTATGCGTCCAGAAAATAAATATAATAACCAGTGATTGATAGAAGCAATAAAAGTGCCTAATAATATTCCTAAAGGATATTGTTTCTTATTAATAAAAAAACAAAAAGATAGACATAAAAAAATAACAATAGAAAATAACAAATTTAAAAAAATAATCTTTTTTTGTTGTTTTAATACTTCTTCTTCACTCATACTGTCTCCCCTTTTTAGTATAAAAAAAAGTCTTTACTTTGTAAAGACTTTTATGCCTACAAAAAATAAATTCAAATAAATTTTCTCTATCTCTTAACAAAAAAATAATTGAGAATAAAAATAATCACTACAAAGCAAAAATATTTCTGATTATTACCCATAAAAAAAGACAATAAACATTTTAACAAATCGTGTATTTATAGATATATGCGACCATTTCATCATCAATTTATTTAAAAAAAATAAAAAAATTGCAATTCTTTTAAAAATCACTGCAATTTATCTTCATACCAATGTTTATTTAAGAAAAAAAACATAAAAAAAGGCTTGATATATGAAAACTTCATTATTTTCATTTAATCAAACCTATATTCTTTTAATGGCGCAGAAACAGAGATTTGAACTCTGGCTAGGCATTCACCTACTAATGGTTTTCAAGACCATCCCCTTCAGCCGCTTGGGTATTTCTGCACGATATAAACTTTATGGTGGACCCTGTAGGACTTGAACCTACAACTACCCGTTTATGAGACGGGGGCTCTAACCATTGAACTAAGGGTCCAACTTAAGAAAAATGGTAGCGGCGGGCGGGATCGAACCGTCGACCTACCGGGTATGAACCGGTCGCTCTAACCAGCTGGGCTACACCGCCAAGTGTTTTAGCGTATGTGTCACACGCAAGATATATGATACCAAAAAAAATAAATATTGCAACATTTTTTCGTAATTTTTTAAATTATTTTATTATAATATTAATTGACAAAGTAAATTCCGCTTTGTAACCAAAAACTGAAATTAGTATGACAAGACCTTTTTGCATTATTATATAATTACCCTTTGCATCATGTTGCTTAAGGAGGTATCGATTATGAATGCGAATGAAAAAAAAGGGGAAACACTTAACTAGAGAAGATAGAAATAATCTTTTAAATGATTTAATTAAAGGACTAAGTTTGAATGAGATTGCAACAAAATTAAAGAAGGATCCAACAACTATTTCTAAAAAAATTAAGAAGCATAGATACATAAAGAATAATAGCAAAAGTTCATTAAAAGGAACTAGTTGTCAAACTTGTGCTAATTTAAAAACATGCCAAGCAAAATCTATATGTAATAATTCTTGATGTACCAAAGTGTGTAAATCATGTAGATCATTTCCTGTTTCCAAATTATGTAAGGATTATAAGAAAGCTGAATGTAAGATAACAAAAAGATTTCCTTTAACATGTCACACATGCTCAAAAAAGAATAATTATCCATTAGACAGATATTTTTATGTTCCAGATATGGCAGATAATGATTATAGAAGTATGTTAGTTGATTCTAGAACCGGTTTAAATATGAAACAGTCTGAATTTGATAAAATAGATGAAATTATTTCAGATGGAGTAAAAAAAGGTAAATCAATTTATTCTATCGTTTTAAATAATCCAGAAATTAAAAAGTCAGAAAGAACAATCTATCGCTATGTTGGGCATTCATATTTTCAAATAAAGAATATAGATTTACGTAATAAAGTTAAAATGAAGCCTAGAAAATCATATGCAAGTAAATCTACAAAAGAGCAAAGAGAAATAAAAAAGGAGACTATTGATCCAAGAAATTATGAGGCTTATATAAAATATCAAATAGAAAATAGAACTGCCTATACACCTCAATTTGATCTAGTTCAAGGTAAGAAAGGAACAGGAGAACCATATTTAATGACATTTATATTTCCTTTCTCTAACTTAATGATTGGTTACCTAATACCTAATAAAGAGCAAGGAGAAATAGTTAAAATATTTAATAAACTCGAAGAAACGTTAGGAAAAGATACTTTTATGAAAATATTTCCAGCTTGTCTAACTGATCGTGGTAATGAGTTTCTAGATGCTGATGGTATTGAAAAATCACTATTTGGAGAAAGCAAAAGGACTAATCTCTTTTATTGTGATCCATATTCTTCCTGTCAAAAGCCTGAAATAGAACGAAATCATGAGTTCTTTAGATTCTTTTCTCCAAAATCATTAAGTGGTTATACACAAGAAGAAATTGATTTAATCTTCTCCCATATAAATTCTTATAATAGAAAATCAAAGGATGATAGAACTCCTTATGAAATATTTGCCTACATATATGGAGAGGATGTCCTAAATAAGTTAAACATAAAAAAAATTGAATTTAATGACATAGATTTAACACCTAACCTAATCATTAAATTCAAAAAAACAAATAAGCAAAAAAGACAAGATGCAAAGGGCAAATACCATAATGTATAAAGTCCCAAGCATACGGAAGTTAGTTTGGCAATTGGCTGTAATTGTCAATAATTTTGTGTAGTTTTTTATCGGTTGAAAATGTAGGTAATTA